>JAKIUO010000007.1 GCA_021647535.1 Hyphomicrobiaceae bacterium | reverse complement strand
CCAGATGATTTTCCACCAGCCAGGCCACAAGTTCGGTCTCGGCCCGTGACAGACCAAAGCGCGGGCACACGAAGCGCGCCACTCTGGCACCCGCGATGGAATGGTCCTCATCACGCCCCTTGGCGATATCGTGCATCAGCAAAGCAACATAGAGCAAACGCCGGTTATGAATCGTGCCAAAAATCTCGGTGGACAAGGGGTGGTCCTTTTCATAGTCCCCCAGCTCGATATGGGCGAGCACCCCAATCGTGCGAATGAGATGTTCGTCAACCGTATAATGATGATACATATTGAACTGCATCAAACAGGTTATTTTGCCAAATTCGGGAATAAAACGCCCCAGCACACCGGCTTCATTCATCTTGCGCAAGGCCTTCTCGACGCCGAGCGGCGTTGTTAAAATATCGAGAAACAGCTCATTGGCCTCGGCATTATTGCGCAACGCGTCATCAATCAGCGAAAAGCTTTTCTGCAAGCGCCGCAAGGCTGTCGGATGCAACAGGACATTATTCAGATCAGCGATATAAAACAATCGGATGATATTGAGCGGGTCACGCTCGAAACAGTCTTTTGAAGCGACATTCAAGCGCCCGTGTTCGATAATAAAATCATCATTTTCAAAAACTTCTCCCGGCTTCTCACCTTTCAAGCGATCAAGCAGACGATGCAGCACTGGCACCCGCTTGAGCTGCTTGAGCTCAAGCGCGGCACAAATGATACGTGTCAACTCGCCAACGTCCCTGGCCACCAGAAAATAATGTTTCATAAAGCGCTCAACGCCGCGCAGGCCGCCCCGATCATGATAGTCCATGCGCTCGGCCATGGCCATCTGCACATCAAAGGACAAACGTTCTTCAGGGCGCGAGGCGAGGAAGTGCAAATGGCAGCGCACGCTCCACAAAAAACTCTCGCAGCGCTGGAATGTCGCTTTTTCGCGGCGGGAAAGCTTGATCCCGGCATTGGCTTTGATGACCTTGATATCGCGCATGGTGTAAGAGAGCAGCCAGTATAAAGTGTGCAAATCGCGCATACCGCCCTTGCCCTCCTTGATATTGGGCTCGACGAGATAGCGCGAATTGCCGCTCTTTTTGTGACGTTCAAGGCGCTCGTCAAGCTTGGCCTCGATAAACTCCATCGAGTTTCCCTTGATGACCTGCGTCGTAAAAGCGCTGTCAAAGGCTTCATAAAGCGCCTCATCCCCGCACAGGTGCCGCGCATCCAGCAAAGCGGTGCGGATGGTATAATCCTCAAGCGCCGTCGTCACGCATTGCTTGACCGTGCGCGTCGCATGTCCAACCTTGAAGCCGAGATCCCACAAGCTGTACAACATGAATTCCAGCAGGCTTTCGCCCCACGAGGTCTGCTTGTAGGGCAGCAATATGAGCAGATCAATATCGGACCCTGGCGCCAGCAGGCCGCGCCCATAGCCCCCTGTGGCCACCAGACAAAGATGCTCCCCCGATGTCGGGTTGAGACGCACATAGACATGGTCAGAACCAAAGGCAAACAGTTTCTGGATCAACAGGTCCTGAAAAGCCGAAAAATCGCTGGCGCACCGAAAACCATCATTATCGTCTTCAAAGCGCGTTTGCAGCAAGCCATGCACCTCTTCCATCCAGCCCTTGAACAAAAGCACCAGTTCAGCGCGTATTTTCGGCTCATCATCCCGATAAGCCTTGGCGATTTTCGTGAGTTTTTTGTCAATTTTCTTTGATGAAAAAAGCTTGGCGCGGGCGCTTTTGCCTGTTTTTTCATAGGCCGTTTCATGAAGGGCTGTAGCCATCAGGTGATCCAATGCTGGTTGAGTTCAAACACGTTATAGAAGGGGAAAAGCACTCCAGCAATCGGCTTTACCCAAAATGTTCCAGGAACAATCCCGGAATTATCCCAAAGCGATCCAACAATAATCATTGCACACACCCGCAGGCCAGACTAAAAACGCAGGCAAGTTCAACTCGACCCCCTCAACTTGGCCCGCTCAACCAATCCTCTCAACTGGCCCCATTCAACGGCACTGGCAAATAAAGGTTTCCCCATGAAAGCACGCATTCATGTCACCCTCAAGCAAGGCGTTCTCGACCCGCAGGGCAAGGCGATCTCCCACACCCTTGAAGCGCTTGGCTTTGACGGTGTTGAGAAAGTCCGTCAGGGCAAGTTTATCGAGATTGAACTGACTGAGACCGACGAGAAAAAAGCCGGAGAACAGGTCGAGCAGATGTGTAAAAAACTGCTCGCTAACATGGTCATCGAAAATTACGATTACAAGCTGGTATCGTAAAGCTGGAACAAGAGGACCACGTTATGAAAGCTTCTGTCATTGTTTTTCCCGCCTCCAATTGCGACAGAGATGTTGCCGTTGCCCTTGAAGCCGTGAGCGGCAAAGCGCCCGCAATGATCTGGCATGGCGACAAGGATGTGCCTGATTGCGATCTCATCGTTCTGCCTGGCGGCTTTTCCTATGGTGATTATCTGCGCTCTGGCGCGCTGGCCGCCCACTCCCCTGTCATGCGTTCTGTCATTGAGCGCGCCAATGCCGGGGTGCCGGTGCTGGGCATTTGCAACGGTTTTCAGGTGTTGGCCGAAAGCGGATTGCTGCCAGGCGTTTTGATGCGCAATGCCGGGCTTAAATTCATCTGCAAGGACGTTCATCTGAAGGTCGAGCGCAACGACACGCTGTTTGCCAGCGCCTATAAAAAAGGCAGCACCATCAAGGTGCCGGTGGCCCATCATGACGGTAATTTTTTTGCCGATGAAGATACCCTCAAAATGATCGAGGATGAAAACCGCGTCGCCTTTCGCTATTGCAATGAAAAGGGCCAGGTATCGGACGCCAGCAATATTAACGGCTCGCGCAACAATATAGCCGGTGTCTATGACAAAACCGGCAAGATCCTTGGTATGATGCCCCACCCCGAACGCATGATCGCTCCTGAACTTGGCGGCGTTGAAGGCCTCCCTTTGTTCCGTTCCATTCTCGATAGATTGCATTAATTTCCCCGAATTAAAGGATTTGAACCCATGAGCTTTGATGATGATGTAGACGTTCTGAAGAAAAAATTTCGCGACAGCCGCATGGAGCCTGAACAGGTGATTGTCGCGACACGCGAATTCGAAGACCGGCTGGAAGAAAAGATCAAAAGCAAACGCCTTAAATTCGAATATGAGTTCGATGATGAAGAAGGCCCGCGCATTGTCGTGCTCTACGCCGATGCGCCCTTTCACATCGGCACCATTTTCGTGCAAGGCAACGGCACCATCGCCTTCGCTTCAGAAAGCGAATATTTCCCGCCGCTGGTCGCCTATGAAAGCGAAGAAGAATTCTTCAAGGAAGCCTGCGAATTCCTCAAAGAAGGCCTCGCTGGTTTCGAACTCGACGAAGAAGAAGACAGCTATGAGGTGTGAGGCAGGATGAGCGGCGCACAAAATGCCCCCTCTCCCCGTCTGGGAGAGGGCTGGGGTGAGGGGGTTCAGCATTTAAAACTTTTGCTTTGAAAACCGGTTCCTCGCATTACCCCCTCTCCCCTTGAGGGAGAGGGGACAAAACCGACGGTCTTTGCGGCGGCGACACTATTGATAAGTTGAGAGACGGAAGAAAAGATGAGATGACCAAAGTTCCGGTTCCACAGTCTGATAATGCAATCCAAAGCCTTGCGCTGGCACTTTCCAAGGCCGCGATTTCTGTTGTTCCCGGAGCAGGAAACCTGATCAATGAATTCATAGGCAAAACCAACCAAAGACTAATTGAAAATGGCCATAAAATCTTTCTCAAAGAAATCACAAAAGGCAGGGTTGATCTAAGCGAACACGAAAAAGAAGAATTTATTCCTATCGGCTACCGCTATTATCGCGCCGCACAAGAAGGAACAGTAAACCGCAACCTACGTCTATTGGCCAAGCTAATCCGCAAGCAGATAGATGATGAAGAGCTGTCCTATGAGAAATATGTGACGCTGGACAATGCCGTCAGGGATTTGTCGCTGGAGGAGATGATTGCATTGTCCAAAATCTGTGATCGAACTGATGATGAACAAAGAAGCTCTGGCAAGAATTCTATTCGCACCTCCCCACTTGGCAAAACCTTGATAAATGAATACCCATCCCAATTTAACGACCTCATCAGCACTGAAACAACTTTTTCCCTTCTCTCGAATAAAGGTTGGCTCTTTCTTGAACGCCTTGATGATGGAATAGTTGGAGAAGGTAGCAGCGTAGAATATCAACCAACCGACATGATTTACTCAATTATTGATATGATCAAAGAAATAGACACTTAGAATACACTATGTAGCACAAGACGATAACGAGTTATGAAAATCACCCCCCCGTGTCATCCCCGCGAAGGCGGGGATCCATACGCCGAGACCGTGAGAAAGAATTGACAGGGTACAGCCAGAATTAAAGCGCAAGGTGATATGGATCCTAGCGTCCGCTGTGAATAAGCGGATAGAGCAGAATAACGAACCACATCGTCGGAACGAGAGCAACAAAGAAGCGAAAAAGCATGACCAACCTGACCCCGCAAATCACCCCTGAACTTGTTGCCGAGCATGGCATTAACAAGGAAGAATATGCCCGCCTGCTCGATATTCTCGGGCGCGAACCCTCTTACACCGAGCTGGGCATATTCTCCGTCATGTGGTCGGAGCATTGCTCTTATAAATCCAGCCGCTACTGGCTCAAAAAACTGCCCACCGAGGGCCCGCAAGTCATTCAGGGGCCGGGGGAAAATGCTGGCATTGTTGATCTTGGCGATGATGATTGCGCCGTTTTTAAAATGGAAAGCCACAACCACCCAAGCTATATCGAACCCTATCAGGGCGCGGCCACTGGCGTTGGCGGTATCATGCGCGATATTTTCACCATGGGGGCACGCCCCGTGGCCAATATGAATGCCCTTCGTTTTGGCTCCCCCGCCCACCACAAAACCCGTCATCTGGTGGCGGGTGTGGTCTCTGGCATTGGTGATTATGGCAACTGCATGGGCGTGCCAACGATTGGTGGCGAAACCGATTTCGACAGCCGCTACAATAATAATATCCTCGTTAATGCCATGTGCGTTGGCCTTGCCAAAAAGGACAAGATCTTTTATTGCGCCGCCCACGGCACCGGCAATCCCGTCATCTATGTCGGCTCAAAAACGGGCCGCGACGGCATTCACGGGGCTACCATGGCCTCTGCCGAATTTGCCGAGGACAGCGAAGAAAAGCGCCCCACCGTACAGGTTGGCGACCCCTTCACCGAAAAACTTTTGCTTGAAGCCTGCCTTGAGCTGATGGCCGGGGACACCATCATCGCCATTCAGGATATGGGCGCGGCGGGTCTCACCAGCTCAAGCGTCGAAATGGCCGACAAAGGCGGCGTCGGCTTTGCCCTTGATCTTGACCAGATCCCGCAACGCGAAACCAATATGACCGCTTACGAAATGCTGTTGTCCGAGTCGCAAGAGCGCATGTTGATGGTGCTCAAACCCGGTTCAGAAGACGCCGCTCGCGAAATTTTCGAAAAATGGCAGCTTGATTTTGCCATTGTCGGCGAAACCAACGACACCAACCAGCTGACCATCACCCATCTGGGCGAAGTGGTTGCCGACATCCCCGTCGCCTCGCTGGCCGATAGCGCGCCGGAATATCAGCGCCCTTATATCGAGCCGGTCGCCCCGCCGGTCATCTCTCCGCAAGAAGTCAAAGCCCCACCCGCCATATTGAGCGCTCTCATGCTGATGATGAGTTCGCCCAACCTGTGTTCAAAACGCTGGATCTGGGAGCAATATGATCACATGGTGATGGGCGATACGGTCGCGCGCCCCGGTGGCGATGCCGGTGTTGTGCGCATTCACGGCACCAAAAAGGGCCTCGCCATCACCACCGATGTCACGCCGCGCTACGTCACCGCCTCCCCCTATGAAGGGGGCAAACAGGCCGTTGCCGAAGCCGCCCGCAATCTGACCGCCGTTGGCGCCCGCCCGCTGGCCATCACCGATTGCCTCAATTTCGGCAACCCCGAGCGCCCGCACATTATGGGCCAGTTCGTTGCCGCACTCAAAGGCATTGGTGAAGCCTGCGAAGCGCTTAATTTTCCCGTCGTTAGCGGCAATGTCTCGCTCTATAACGAGACAGTGATTGATGGCAAAACCGAAAACATCCCGCCGACCCCGGCGATTGGCGGCGTCGGCCTCATCGAAGATATTGACGATATGTGCGACATCGCTTTCAAAGACGAAGGCGATGCCGTCATTCTGCTTGGTCCAGAGCGCGGCTGGCTCGGCCAGTCCATCTATCAAGAAGTCATTATTGGCTGTCTGGAAGGCGCACCGCCCCCCGTCGATCTGGAGCTCGAAAAGAAAGTCAACGCGCTGATCCGCACCCTCATTCGCAAAAAACTGGTCAATGCCGTACATGACTGCTCTGGTGGCGGCTTGTTAGTGACGGTTGCCGAAATGGCGCTGGCCGGAAACAAGGGTATCGAAATCGGCCCGCAAGACAAGCAACTGCCCGCTCACGCCCTCTATTTTGGCGAAGATCAGGCGCGCTTCATCTGCACCTGCAAGCAAGAAGATCTCGGCAAAATCGCCATGGTGGCGCAATTCTCGCAGCTGCCCACCGGTATGATCGGCGAGGTCAAAGGCGATGCTATTGTGATGGAAGGCGAAAAACCCCTGCCCCTCAAAAACCTGCGCGCCGCCCACGAAATCTGGCTGCCCGCCTTTATGAAGGTTTAGAGCAGATTGCCCCCGCTCGCAATCATTCCACCCGATACCAACCGCCCTTTATATCGACCCATCGTGCCTGATATGTGTCCTCCCCTGCCAATTCTTCTCTGCGAGGCTGGCGTCCTGCGCGGACAGCGGCAGGGGCTCGCCCCATAAGCGCTAAGTTACGGCCAAACTTGCTTCGCAATCGGGCTGCCGCCCATTATCCGCTTTCTGGCCCGCTTGGGAGGATACCTCCCAAACCCACCCATTTTTGCTCTAAAAATTTAAAAATGAGGGGGATCGGAGGGAACTTCCCCCGAATGGGTTTGGGCGATAGCCCATTCGCACAGCGAGGCGGCGCTTAACTTAGCGCCTATGGGGCAGAGCCCCTCATTTTAGCCCTTGTATGGTATGGATGGCTTTAAAGCGCGGTTGCTATCAGACCGTATTCTTCGTCATCAGAAATTCAAGGAAGGTTTTGGTGACGATAGAGAGGCTTTTTTCGCTGGGATAGATCGCATACCAATGGCGGTGCAAGGGAAACCCCCTGGCCTTCAATATTTTGATACTGCCGGTCTGCAACTCCTCATGCAGACTATGGCGTGACAAAACGGAGATCCCCAGATTGGCCATAACGGCATTTTTAATGGCACCGGTATCGCCCAGCTCCATATAAGGGCGTATGACAAGGTTTTCCCCCGCAAAAAGCCGGTCAATGGCCTTGCGTGTTCCCGATCCCTTTTCCCGCACCAAAAAACGCTCATTCACAAGGTCGGCCAGTGTGATATCGCTTTTGGCGCAAAGAGGGTGGTGGGGCGAGGCGACTACTTCAAGAATATTTTCCAGAAAGGGATGCGCCTGCACCCTCAATCTCTTGGCGACACGCCCGGCAATATAGAGATTATAGGTGTTTTCAGCCAGACTTTTGAGGATCGTTTCACGGTTTACAACCGCCATGCTCGGGGTCACATTTGGATAGAGTTGTAAAAATTCACTCAAAAAATGAGGCAGAAAATATTTGGCTGATGTGACAACAGCAATATTCAAAGGTCCTCTTATATCCCCTTTCAGATAATCAATCTCGGCGTGCATCTGCTCCAGTCGGGACTGCACGGAGCGCGATGTTTCAAGCAGGATTTTCCCGGCTGCCGTCAGGTGTATCTGCTTGTTGAGTTTCTCATACAATGGCAGACCAACCGTTTCTTCCAGCTTCTTTATCTGAAGCGAAACAGCGGGTTGGGACAGATTGACTTCACTGGCCGCCAGAGAAAAATTATTATGCCGGGCAATCGCATCAAAAAGTTTCAACTGCCGCAATGTGATCAATTCAGATACTTTTGGAATAGCGTCTCTCCCTTAAAATCAAATATGTCAGATTTACGGCAAAACAATTATAAGTTTTTCTTATGGCCCGTGTAAAACATTTAATTTTGCAAAGTGGAAACATTCGGGTAGTGTCCGGCCCATAGTATAGTGTCGACAAGTTAAATGATCTGAAAAATCGGATTAGGATGTTCTGGTATGAAAATACACTACAGGTTTTTCCAGGACACTTTGGACGCACTTGTTGAGCAACCATATTATGATGGTTCAATTCTCTAAACCCCTCACGAATGAAGGAGTGCCACAATGGCCAAAACCTATGATGCCGGTGTGAAAGACTACCGCGAAAATTATTGGATGCCGGATTATACCCCCAAAGATACCGACATTCTGGCCTGTTTTAAAATCACCCCTCAGGCTGGTGTTCCCCGTGAAGAAATCGCCGCTGCTGTGGCTGCCGAAAGTTCAACCGGTACATGGACAACGGTTTGGACCGACCTTCTCACCGATCTCGATTATTATAAAGGCCGCGCCTACAAAATCGAAGATGTTCCTGGTGATGACACCTGCTTCTATGCCTTTATCGCTTACCCGATTGACCTTTTCGAAGAAGGTTCTGTCGTCAATGTGATGACATCGCTGGTTGGTAACGTGTTTGGTTTTAAGGCCCTTCGTGCTCTTCGCCTCGAAGATGTCCGCTTCCCCATCGCCTATGTCATGACCTGTAATGGTCCACCACAGGGCATCCAGATGGAACGCGATATTCTCAATAAATATGGCCGTCCTTTCCTTGGTTGTACTATCAAACCAAAACTTGGTCTGTCTGCCAAAAACTATGGCCGCGCCTGTTATGAAGGTCTTCGTGGTGGTCTTGATTTCACCAAAGATGATGAAAACATCAACTCACAGCCTTTCATGCGCTGGAGAGGTCGTTTTGATTTCGTCATGGAAGCCATTCACAAAGCTGAAGCTGAAACTGGTGAGCGTAAAGGTCATTACCTGAACGTGACGGCGCCAACTTCTGATGAAATGATGAAACGTGCCGAATATGCCAAGGAAATTGGCGCGCCGATCATTATGCATGACTATATCACAGGTGGCTGGTCCGCCAATACGCAGCTGGCTCAGTGGTGTCAGGAAAATGGTATGCTTTTGCATATCCATCGCGCCATGCACGCTGTTCTTGACAGAGACCCCCATCACGGTATCCATTTCCGCGTCTTGGCAAAAATTCTCCGTCTGTCTGGTGGTGACCATCTTCACTCCGGTACGGTTGTTGGTAAACTGGAAGGCGACCGCGCACCTACCCTTGGCTGGATTGACATCATGCGGGACAGCTTCATCAAGGAAGACCGTGAACGCGGCATCTTCTTCGATCAGGACTGGGGCTCAATGCCTGGTGTTATCCCTGTTGCTTCTGGTGGTATCCATGTTTGGCATATGCCAGCACTGGTCGCTATCTTTGGTGATGACAGTTGCTTGCAGTTCGGTGGTGGTACCCTTGGTCATCCTTGGGGCAATGCAGCTGGTGCTGCAGCCAATCGTGTCGCTGTTGAAGCCTGTGTTCAGGCTCGTAACGAAGGTCGTGAGATGGAAAAAGAAGGCAAAGATATTCTTACACAAGCTGCCAAACATTCTCCAGAACTTGGGGCTGCCATGGAAACATGGAAAGAAATCAAGTTTGAATTCGACACTGTCGACAAACTGGACGTAGCCCATAAATAGGCTCATGCCGATTGGGAGTGGATGGGGCTTTTAAGCGGCCCTGTCCACACCATTCAGTTCAAATTAATTTAGGCCAATAGATATTGGCGAAAACTCGAAGGAATATAATATGGGTGATGTACAAGATTATGCGTCCAGCCTATCGGACACAAGCAGCCGTAAATTTGAAACTTTTTCATATTTGCCAGCAATGACACCAGAACAGATCCGTAAACAGGTCGAATATCTGGTTTCCAAAGGCTTTAATCCAGCCGTTGAACATACAGAACCAGAAAACGCCACTTCCAACTTCTGGTATATGTGGAAACTGCCTTTGTTTGGTGAAACCGATGTCGATGTGATCCTCGCTGAAGTTGAAGCCTGTCACAAGGCCCATCCTGAAAACCATTTGCGTCTTATCGGCTATGACAATTATGCTCAGTCACAGGGTGTAAACATGGTTCTTTACCGTGGTAAAACCGTCTAGTTCTTAGACCTTGAAATTGACAAGGCTGCAATTATATCGGGCCTATGGCCTCTAAATTGCAGCCTTGTTTTTTTATCAATCGCTATCGGCTCACTCGGTTTGCTCTGCATCAAGGCAGGGCCCATACCCATTGATAGAATAACAAAACCATAAAAAGTAAAAGGGTGACAATCATGGCAGATGCTAGCAAGACACAAAACAATCCCCTGGATCAGACACAATACCTCATCAACGAAGAGCCTTATTATCGCTCGGTACACGATGAAGTTGCACTTTATGAAGCTGCTTATGATGCCAAGATGCCGGTCATGCTGAAAGGTCCGACGGGTTGCGGTAAATCGCGCTTTGTCGAACATATGGCCTGGAAATTGAAAAAACCGCTGATCACCGTGGCTTGTAATGAAGACATGACGGCCTCTGACCTGGTCGGGCGTTTTCTGCTCGATATTAATGGCACAAAATGGCAAGATGGTCCCTTGACCATTGCTGCTCGTATCGGTGCCATCTGTTATCTTGATGAAATCGTTGAGGCCCGTCAGGATACAACTGTTGTCATCCATCCCCTGACGGATCATCGCCGTATTTTGCCGCTGGAGAAAAAAGGCGAGCAAGTCACAGCCCACCCTGATTTCCAGATCGTCATCTCCTATAATCCGGGCTATCAAAGCTTGATGAAAGATCTCAAACAATCCACCAAACAGCGCTTTGCCGCCCTCGATTTTGACTATCCAGACGAAGATACCGAAACAGAAATTGTCGTTCATGAATCAGGGATCGATGCCACCACCGCCAAGAAACTGGTACAGATCGCTCAGCGGTCTCGCAACCTCAAAGGTCACGGGCTTGATGAAGGTATGTCGACACGCCTGCTGATTTATGCGGCTCAGTTGATCAAAAAAGGCATCAACCCCGAAGACGCCTGCCGCATGGCGCTGGTACGGCCATTGACCGATGATCCCGATATGCGCGACACGCTCGACGCCGCTGTCGCGACCTATTTTTAGGAAGGCAGAGGGGAAAACCAATGAGTTTTGACCTTATCTTGCAGTCTTTTGACAAGGGCAGAGAAGGGGTTGGAAAAAAGTCTGAGGCTTTAGAGTTTCTTTCCCGTTTTTCCTGTACTCAGCCAGATGAATTTGGCTTCTTTACTGTCTCGAATTCTATTGGTTTTGAAATAGAGATTGGGGCGAAGGGACTGCTGGATATTGAGCATGAGTTTTCGGGAGCGCAATTCCATTTGCACGGTCTTTCATCCGAAACCATCTCCTTTATCTACGATTTCGCAGAGGCTTCCGGATTTGTGATTTTTAATCCCCAGGCAGGTGACGGGGGACCTGTTGTCCTTTTGCCTGAAACCGTTAACAAGGAAAACTTGCCATGTGACGAGTCCTTTCTGGAGCTTGTGCAAGCCGAAGTTCACAGCGACATTGAGCTGGGAATTCTTTTGCGCGAAGGAATGGCCAAATGGCAGGACTATCGGAAACAGGTCATATCTGGAAAATGAGTTTTTAAAAGACCATAAATGGCTCGGCTTGTCGCCAGATTAATGGTCCAAAATCAGGGTTCGCCATGACAATAGACTTCAAAGAATATATCAGTTGCCTTGAGGAGGATCATCCTCATATAGCAGCGCTTGAGGCGTCCTATCAAGAGGCGGGCCGTGTCTTGTCGCCGCAAGGGCTGAGCAATTATCTTGAGGGTGTCAAGGGCATGTGCGCGCTTGGTCGTGGTCCCGACCTGATCTTGTCCTATATTCAGGAAATCCCCCAGGTCGCCAAGGAAGTTGGCGAAGATGTCATTCCCGACATCATTGAAGCCATCATGAAAATGTCCTCCCATACCTCGGGAACGGTGTTGATTATGGTCATCCAAAGCCTGCCGCTGGCAGCAAGACGCTTTGGTGAAGCGCATATGATCCGTAACTATATGAAGCTCTTGCACACGATGCTTGGCCGGGCGCCACGCGGCATCCGTCCAATGATGGAAAATATGGAAGAGCTGCTCTCCAAGCTCACCCTTGGTGGTCTGCGCCGCTGGGTTTTGTGGGGCACACAGGCTCATGTGCGTGATCTTGATGGACAGATGGCCTATTTCTCCCTGTCGTCCGAAAGCTCAAAGAGTATGCTGCAAAAAGAGCGGCGCGGCACTTTGTTCATCGACAATCAGCGCAAGCTCAATTTCTATCTACGGGCCTTGTGGGGACGCGCCTTTTTCATGCGCCCGACGGCTGGCGACTATGAAACCCGCCTTGGCATCCGCCCGTTTATCGAAGATTATTTCCTGCATATGCCGGACGCCTTCGATGATTTTCACGGCATTAACGGCATGGAAATTTACCGCGCTGTGGCCGCGCACGCCGCCGCTCATATTGTCTATACGAGCAAACCGATTGAAGCGCGCGAGCTGACGCCAGCCCATATGAAATGCATTGATCTGTTCGAGGATGCCCGCGTCGAATTTCTGGCCATGCAGGACTTTCCCGGCCTGAAAAAACTCTGGCTGCCGTTCTTTGCCAATCTAGCCGAAAATCTCGATCCGGCAGCCCCTCTGCATCCCTCGCAAGCCTATATGACCCGGGCCTCTCACCTGTTGATTGATGAAACTCTTGGCGATGACAACGAAGCTTTGATGAACATCATTGCGCAGTTCCGCGCCGCGCTTGCCATCGAGCCCAAAGACAATCAGGCCAGCTGGAATGCCGGTATGGATTTTTATCACCTGATGTACAAGGCGACCGGCCTGCCCTCGCTCAACGTGCTCGAAAACTCGCCCATCCCCTATCGTGATGATAACCGCTATGTCTGGGGCTTTGCGGAACTGGCATGGAATGCAGAAGGCGCCGAATATATCCCCTCCTCTGGCCAACAGGTGCGCCGCGATGTCGGCCTGATGGAATTCATCAATGAAGTCCCCAATGAATTTGCTGGAGACGATGCCGAGGAAATCTGGACGCTGAAAACCGAGCTCATGCCTTATGAAGATATGGGCGTGTCGATCAATGATATGCTGGGCCGCGAACCCGTTTCCGACCCCTTCCACTATCCCGAATGGGATTATCACATCCAGCTGCATCGCCCGGACTGGGTCACCGTCATTGAGCGCCGCCAGCCCAAGGCTGACCCGGAAATCATGGATGAGATCCTGCTCAAACATCGCCCCATTGCGGCCCGCATCCGCCATCTGGTTGATGCCATGCAGCCCGAAGGTATTGTCCGCAAGCGCGGCTATGAAGAGGGCGAAGAAATCGATTTGAACGCCGCCGTCAACGCCATGATCGACATCCGGCGCGGCGTCAGCCCTGACCCGAAAATCAATATCCGCATCACCCGCCACGTCCGCGATCTCGCCGTGATCATCCTGCTGGATCTCTCTGAGAGCACCAATGAGCGCATCAACAAAGCGGATGAAGAGGATGAAAGCACCATCTTGTCGCTGACCCGCGATGCCACCGGTCTGATGTCCTGGGCGATTGATTCTATTGGCGACCCGTTTGCCGTGCATGGTTTCGCCTCCGATGGCCGCCATGATGTGCAATATTACCGCTTCAAGGATTTCAACGAGAGCTATAATGATGATGTCAAAGCCCGTATGGCTGGCATGAAAGGTGGGTTGTCTACCCGTATGGGAGCCGCTTTGCGCCATGCCGGGCATCATTTAACCGAGCAACCCGTGCAAAAGCGATTAGTGCTGCTGATCACTGATGGCGAACCGGCCGATATTGACGAACGCGACCCACAATATTTACGCCATGACACCAAAAAAGCCGTCGAAGACCTGGCCATGCAGGGGGTCTATACCTATTGCCTGACCCTCGACCCGCTGGCCGACCAATATGTCGCCCGTATCTTTGGTGACAACCGCTATTCCATCATTGACAATGTAGAGCGCTTGCCAGAAAGGCTGCCCGCCGTATTCGCCGCACTTACCGGCTGATCAATGATAAAAATCTTTCAGGCGGGCGCTAAGCATCTCTTCCATCAGATCGATGGATCTGGCGCGCACGGCTGAGGCCGCAAAATGATAATAGTTGAG
The DNA here is from genome assembly GCA_021647535.1 of Hyphomicrobiaceae bacterium. Lineage (GTDB taxonomy): Bacteria > Pseudomonadota > Alphaproteobacteria > Rhizobiales > JAKIUO01 > JAKIUO01. The sequence goes on along the minus strand of JAKIUO010000007.1, from coordinate 18,551 downwards.
TTTGCAATCGATGGGCTCATGCAAGGCTGTGCGATCCTTGTCCTCCATATCGATCCACGCCAGCACCAAGGCACCATTGCGGGACAGATCAACAATGACCCAGTAGTCATCGGTGAGGTGGAGCTGGAATTCATTGATGTCTGGCAGGATCATCTTCATCGGCGCGCCCCAGACATTACGAGCACGTCGCCAGACATTATAGGCACTCGCATCAATATGGCTTTGCCTTTGGGCCATGATCGGCATACGATCCAGCCGCAGGTCAAGTTCTGTCTGCATAGAGCATCTCCTTGATATGAGGTCTCAAACGGCTCCTTATTCATATGAGACTGGGGTGTAGGCGTCCCGGCTTACGATAATAGTCGTGCTTTAAAAACGAATTTCCTGTAGACCAGTGTGACGGAATTTCATGACAAAATAAAGGGGTGTTCTCGATGATTGCAAAACCTGGCAAACAAGGCCAGAAATATGTGGGTTTTGAAAAAGACATCACTAATGGCATGACCACAACTGTTAAAATCATCCTTGATGCCCGGGTTTTTGGCCTCATCAAGGAAGATGAAAATTGTGATGGCTGGCTGGCCGCAGGCGTTCTGGCTTTGCAGGACAAGGTCGCTGATGCCTGGGACAGGAACGGCTTTTTGCCCTCACGCCTGCCCGATGAGCTACGTGAGCGCCACACCCGCATATACAAACAAGCGGTAGAGGATGCCCGCACCCACGGCTGGGATCCCGACAAAGAAATCGAAGAAAAACATAGATAGTGAGCTGGTCTCTTATCTCTGGACATGCATCACCAACGGCCTAGAGCATTTTGCGTTCACTCGCAATTTGCACTAGAGCTTGGGGAAATCTACCAGCTTGTCCAGATATTTCCTGGTTTCGCCTGGCAAATACCGCACATAATTAAGGCCGTGCTTTTTCAGCAGGGAAATAACCCGTGTGATGCCTGTATTATACGCGTGAAAAATTATTTTCTTCTGCTGCGCCCGTCCATATCCACGCATATAGGGTTTGAGACGGTGCTGCAATTTGGAAAGAAAAGCCGCCCCTCTCTCAATATTGGTACGGGCATTGAATGGATTTATGGTGCGCGCGAAAGCCAGAGGAACCGTTCGGGCCTTTTCCTCCCCCATACCAATATAAACAAGCGGCATTAACTGCATCAAACCATAAGCTCCAGCGCGCGAAATGGTCATCGGGTCGCCCTTGGTTTCAATCCAGATGATCTCTTCTATCCACTGACGTGGCACGTCCGGGTGGCGTCTGGCGGCCTGCGTGATGGCCGCGCCATATGTTTTGCGAAAAGCGCTGTTGCTTTCAATGCGCCCCATGACATGCAATCCCAGCAAACGCGTCAGCTTCTGGTGCGTCCAGATCCCACGACCAATTGAACGCCCCAGCTGCTTGAAGCGCTGATCAAAATCATCGTGGGAGAGATCCTTGTAATAGTTAAAACTGATATAGGCCCGCAGAATAGTCAGCAAACGCCCAAAAGTCCGGGGGGAGACCATTTTGTCCCCATTTTGCACCATCAAATCTCTGGTGACTTTGCGTATAAGCCCGGCGAGATCGGCGGAATGCTGACAGTCCAGCCGAAAGGCAGTGGAACTGGCAACATTTGTGGTTTTTTTACCCGCACGGTGATAGTCATCAGCAATCCATCTGCGAGGGGCCTTTCTCGTCGCCTCGCCAATAATACGGTCTTTGGCGGCGCTCGACATCAGCATCACATCAGAACCCATGATGATTTTGTCCCCCTCTTTCCAGATGTAATAGTCCTGCTGTACACCGAAATCCTTCACCTCAATCTCGCGTAAATTGCGCGTTCGGATCAAAATCCGATAGTCCCTGTAGTCAGGAAAAAGATGAGAAAGGGTCACGCCCTCTTTTACACGTGATATGCTTTTGACAAGTATGGATCTGGTTTTGCCATTGAAATAACGCTTCAGGGCATGGTCATATTTTTTCAACAGGCTGGAGAGCTCTGTCTTTTGCTGACATTTGCCCAACCTTTTAGAATGACGTATTTTCTCTACTGTCTTTGGTGGCCCAGGCGACAGGAAAAAATACCGGTGCACCTTTATATTGCCAACAGGATTAACCGCTGCAAGAGACAGGCTTGTCCCCGCCAATAAACTCGCCAACACAAAAAAAACAAATCGTTTCACGCTAAACATGGAAATGCCCCCGCATTACCTAAGCAATTCTGAAATTTGCCTCTCGACAAATTTGCAGTTGCCTACCTTCATTGACCAGTCCCTCAACTTATTTAAATATCAAAATATAGTCACCAACGGCGTGAGGACGCCAGACTTAAAACCCCCTCACCCTGCTTTTTTTCTCAGCCTGTGATCATAAAGCCCCAAAAGTCGGGCCTGAACGATCTCAAGCTAAGGACATCCGCAGGAATAAGTGAATAGATTTGAGGCCGGAGTTTTGTTTGTCAGCAAGGCGTACAAAGGGGCGTGTAGCTGGCTACATAACCCTTTGCAGAACGAAGCTGGCAGACAAAAATACAAGTCAAATCGTTCAGTTATTTTTGTGGCTGTCCTAAGCTGCCTTGCCTTCTTCTTCGGCATCTTTTGCAGCTTCCTTGGCAGCAGCCTCTTCGGCGGCCTTGCGCAGAACTTTGGCGCTCTTGGAAAGCACCCCTTCCAGACGTTCCACAGCCTCTTTTTGCGAGCACTTGTGAACGGCGGCAATTTCGCGGGCCATACGCTCAAGAGCGGCTTCATAAAGCTGGCGTTCGGAATAAGACTGCTCTGGCTGATCTTCACCACGATACAGATCACGCACAACTTCAGCGAGCAGCAACAGGTCACCAGAATTGATCTTGGCTTCATATTCCTGGGCGCGGCGGCTCCACATGGTGCGCTTGATGCGTGGCTTGCCCTTCAGCAGGGACAGAGATTTCTTAGCCAGCACCTTGTCTGACAATTTGCGCATACCGACTTCATTGACCTTCATGATCGGAACACGTAAGGTCAGCTTGTCGGCTTCAAAGTGAATAACAAACATTTCCAGTTCGGCACCAGCAATTTCCTGCTTTTCGATGCCGGTCACAACGCCGACTCCATGGGCCGGATAGACGACATACTCGCCATTTCTAAAACTTTTCTTCAAGATTGCGTTCTTTTTTTCAGCCATTTATAAACTTTCTCCGCTGTTTAGTAACCCAATCAGCCTGCAATGGTCAGCAGATTGCTGATAACCAAAATTGGGCAAAGGGGCACCCCGACAGTCACCACATGCCTACCGGCAACTATGTGACTTCATTTATAATCAAGGTACATGCTGGCTCAAAAATTCCTTCGACGCGCAAATATTGTTTTCGCACCCTCTTCTTGAAGGGGGGCCTGATTTATACGCGAGATGAAATTCCCTACCACTACGTTTTTCAAGCGACCAAGTGATTAAACTATTGTCGCCACACCTTTATACGATCGGTTGACCGGAAGAACGGCTGGATCACTCCCCTGACCGCCTTGCCTCCCCGCTCAGTCCCGAAACAATGTCGCGCCAAATTTCCTCATATGCAAAACTTCTGATTGATCTTTTCTCCAAAAGCGCTAAAAATACGCTATGAACAATCGACCTGCCTTTGCTTATATATGAAGCACTCTTTTTTGAGTTTCCGCTGGACCCGTATCATTGTTCACACAGTATAACACATTTTCAGGCAAGAAGAAACACCTGCAAAACCCCCAACCCTTGGGCGATGTCTGAATTTGCTGCCTAAAACTCGACAATGTGGTTAATAAAGGGTTAAAGCTTATCCCCAGCTGAACCACAATGAGAAGCCACCAGCCTGCGACCTCCATAATTATGCCCGCCTGCCCTATTTTACCGGCCCACCACGGCTGATCTCTTGACCTTGACCGTCCCCGGCTCTATCGCTGTTGGCAACTTCCCTTAACCAGCGAGTTTCTCCTTATGAGTACCCTTTCCTCAAATGACCGCATCCTTATTATTGATTTTGGCTCACAGGTCACGCAGCTCATCGCCCGCCGGGTGCGCGAAAGCGGCGTCTATTGCGAGATCCATCCCTTTAACAAGGCGGCTGACAGCATCAAAGAGTTCAACCCCAAGGCGGTGATCCTGTCTGGCGGCCCGGCCAGCGTCATGGAAATGGACACCCCGACCGCCCCGCAGGCAGTCTTTGACGCCGGCATCCCCGTGCTCGGCATCTGCTATGGCGAACAGACCATGGTGGCACAGCTCGGGGGGGGCGTTGAAGAGGCCGATGAGCGCGAATTTGGCCGCGCCGACATCACCTTGACCCATGACTGCCCCTTGTTCGACGGCATCTTGAAGGTTGGCGAGCAGAGCACCGTCTGGATGAGCCACGGCGACAAAGTCACCAGCCTGCCTGATGGTTTTCACGTCACCGCCACCTCCGATAATGCCCCCTATGCGGGCATCGCCAATGAGGACAAAAAATTCTACGCCGTGCAGTTCCACCCCGAAGTCGCCCACACCCCCATCGGCACGCAAATGCTCTATAATTTCACCCACAAAATCGCCGGATGCTCGGGCAACTGGACCATGAAAGCCTTCCACGACATGGAGCTCGACAAGGTCAAAAAACAGGTCGGTGACGGTCAGGTGATTTGCGGACTGTCCGGCGGCGTTGATAGCTCCGTCGTCGCCGTTTTGCTGCAAGAAGCCATCGGCGACCAGCTCAACTGCATTTTTGTTGATCACGGCATGATGCGCAAGGGTGAGGCCAACGAAGTGGTCTCCATGTTCCGCGATCACTACAATATCAAGCTCACCCATGTGGATGCGGCGGATCGTTTTATCAATGCACTCGAAGGCGTCAGCGATCCCGAAAAGAAACGCAAAATCATTGGCGGGCTGTTTATTGATGTGTTTGAGGAAGAAGCCAAAAAGATCGGCGGCGCGGATTTTCTCGCGCAAGGCACGCTCTACCCTGATGTCATCGAAAGCGTCTCGTTCATTGGCGGGCCATCCGTCACCATCAAGTCGCACCATAATGTCGGCGGCTTGCCCGAGCGCATGAACATGCAGCTGGTCGAACCCCTGCGCGAACTCTTCAAGGACGAAGTGCGCGAGCTGGGGCGCGAGCTCGGCCTGCCCGACCATTTCGTTGGCCGCCACCCCTTCCCCGGCCCCGGCCTCGCCATTCGCCTGCCCGGCGGCGTCACCAGAGAGAAGGTCGCCATCTTGCAACAGGCCGACGCGCTTTACCTCGACCAGATCCGCAAAGCTGGCCTCTACGATAAAATCTGGCAAGCCTTCGCCGTGCTCTTGCCGGTGCAGACAGTAGGCGTCATGGGCGACGCAAGGACCTACGAATATGTCTGCGCCCTGCGTGCCGTCAATTCAACAGACGGCATGACAGCCAACTACTACCCCTTCGAACACGAGTTTCTGGACAAGACAGCAACGAGAATTATCAACGAAGTACGCGGCATCAACAGAGTAGTGTTTGATATAACAAGCAAACCACCGGGGACGATTGAATGGGAATAAGAGTGCATTCCAAAAAGTGGAACCCGGTTTTTCGATAAAATGCGCGTGAGAATAAAGGCCGCGCCCCCTGCCCTGCCGGGCACGTCCTTTCGGACAGAACGCCTGCGCGGCGCGCATTGAAAGGCTGTCCCCTTGTAACCATGACCAACAAGACATAGATGGAATCAGTTATCCCATTTCTGAATAACAAGGTCTTGATTTTTCATTGCATAAACTTTCTCAAATGGCGATCAAAAAAAACAGAGCTTGAAATCATCATTTCTCAGCGCAAACAGGTCTGGCGTTTAGGAGTTGAAGCGAGGCAATGTGTTTTTAAGCGTGTTTGAACTTTTCAAAGTAGGGATCGGACCCTCTTCCTCTCATACCGTAGGGCCGATGGTGGCGGCACGGCGCTTTGCGCAAAGTCTGTCTGAGCACAACCTCCAGCCCGAACGGATCATGGTCGAGCTATATGGTTCACTGGCTTTTACCGGCAAGGGCCATGCGTCGGATATTGCGATTGTTCTTGGTCTGGCCGGAAAGCGCCCGGACACAGTTTCACCTGATATGATCCCGTCCTTTATCAAGACATGCGTGAGCCAGCAAAGCCTGGCCATCAGGGGAATTGGTGAAATCGGCTTTGATATGCAGCGCGATATTGTTTTTCAGTTCGGCGAGAGTTTGCCAGCTCATGCCAATGGTATGAAATTTTCAGCGATTGATGCAAAGGGTCAGACACTATTGGAGACCGTCTGTTATTCTACTGGCGGCGGCTTTGTGCTCACCGAACAAGAAATCGAACAGCAGGCCTCCCAGAAGGCAAATGAAGCGGGAACAGCCCTGAAAACCGATGCTCCCTACCCTTTCAAATCAGCCACCCAAATGCTGGAAATGGGCCGGTCAGCCAGCTTGTCCATTGCCCGCATGAAACAGGAAAATGAACTGGCACGTGGCATTACAGAACTTGATCAGCGGCTGGATAGTATCTGGCAGGTGATGAGCGCTTGTATCGACAGAGGTCTAATCGGCAAGGGGCTTTTGCCTGGAGCATTGAAAATCGAGCGACGTGCTGCAAAACTTTTCACTCAACTTGTTGCCGAATCTGGAAATAATCATCCAGAACCGCACATCGCCATGGATTGGCTCAGCGTTTATGCCATTGCCGTCAATGAGGAAAATGCTGCTGGTGGGCGCATTGTTACGGCGCCAACAAACGGCGCAGCAGGGGTGATTCCGTCCGTGCTTCGCTATTATATGGATCATTGCAATGATCCAAACCAACAGGGCGTGCGCGATTTTTTGTTAACAGCGGCGGCAATCGGCGGGGTGATCCGCCATAATGCGTCGATCTCTGGAGCCGAAGTCGGCTGTCAGGGAGAAGTGGGGTCGGCTGCAGCCATGGCAGCCGCCGGTTTCGCTGCAGCCAATGGCGGCACCAATGAGCAGATTGAAAATGCTGCCGAAATTGCCCTTGAACATCATCTTGGCATGACCTGTGATCCAATAGGTGGGCTTGTTCAGGTGCCGTGCATCGAACGCAATGCACTTGGCGCTGTCAAAGCAGTGACGGCGGCGTCATTAGCGCTGCGCGGTGATGGCGGCCATTTTGTCCCCCTCGACAGTTGTATCGAGACCATGCGCCAGACTGGTTTTGATATGAAGGAACGCTACAAGGAAACCTCGCGCGGCGGGCTCGCCGTCAATGTTGTGGAATGCTAGAGCATTTTGCATCCACACACCCTACCTGAAATTAAAGTCGGGGCATCTTGAATCCGGGACGTAAAAGACACCCCATATATTCAAGGCGGGATTGACTTTCTTTATGATGGTCGCCGTCAGAGCAGGGCAATTCAATTCTCAAAAACCTTGCTTCGCAAGCGGGTTGCCACCCGCACCCGCTTGGGAGGCCTCCCAAACCCACCCCTTTTTAACTTTAAAGTAGAAAAACAGGAGGTCTGGAGGGTGGCCCCTCCAGCGGGGTTCGGGGCTGGCCCCGTCGCGAAGCGAGTTTTGCGTGAGAATTGAATGGCCCTTTCCCAGACCCGTTTTAAAACTTGATCTCGGGCACTTCCATTTTTTTCTGTTCGATCGTGAAGGTCGGCATTGGCTCGTTGGTCGGGTACAAGAACTGCTTCCACCAGCGGCCAGGAATGATTTTGAGCTCTGTATTATACAGCCGCACCGCATCGATATAATCGCGCCGCGCCACGCCGATACGGTTTTCCGTGCCTTCCAGCGCCGTTTGCAATTGCAGGAAGTTCTGGTTGGATTTCAAATCAGGATAGCGCTCGACTGTGACCAGCAAGCGCGACAAGGCCCCGGACAACTGACCTTGCACCGCCTGCAATTTTTGCAATTGCTCTGGTGTTGGCACTTTACCCGCCGGGAGATTGAGAGAAGTCGCCTTGGCTCTGGCGTTCACGACAGAGATCAGCACGTCTTTTTCGTGGGATGCAAAGCCCTTGACCGTCTTGACGAGGTTCGGAATGAGATCCGTCCGGCGCTGATATTGATTGAGCACCTGGCTCCATTTGGCCTTGGCATTTTCCTCATAGGTCGGAATATTATTAACACCGCAGCCCGTTAGTGCCGTTGCCAGGAAGAGCAGAGGCAGCAGCAAAACGAGATTGCGCACGAAGGCAAGGGATTTGAAGTTGAGCATCTTTATCATATCTCCAGAACAATTTTTACAGACCATAGCAGAAGTTTTAAAAACGCCAAAAGACTATCCCCGAATTGCAAGTACAAAGCCCTGATGAGTTAACGATAAACACAATCATGCAGTTTATATAGCCCTTATTAAGAGTGTCTTATATTGCGCTATTTCGAGCGATTGTCTAACCTTGATGCAGAATTTCAATCCAACTCGTCAGGAAGTTAACCATTGATATGAAACATATAACCATATCCTATAGCCTTGCAACCATCGCCGTTTTGGCCTTGTCCAGCAGTGCTGCCAGCGCCGGTTGTAGCAGCCGTTCTGCCTGTGGGGTCAGTGTAGGCTGTTCCACCACTTGCACAACCGTATCCACCAAACCAGCCCGCTATAAAATCAAACGCACCCGCCATCTGGTGCGCCGCGCCACCAGCACCCTGCATCGCATTCCGGCCCGCTATGAAACCAGGCGCGAGCGCGTGCTTGTCCGTCCGGCGACAAAAACCACCAGAATCAAGCCAGCCAGATATGTTTGGCGCAAGCAGCGCGTTCTGGTGCAGCGTGCCAAAAGCCAGCTGCATCATGTGCCAGCTGTTTATGAAACACGCCGTGAGCGCGTTTTGATCAAACGCGCCAGCAGCCGCACGATTGTCGAACCCGCCACCTATCGCTGGCGCAAAACCCGCATCAAAATCCGCGCGGCCAGCACAAAAACGCATCACCAGCCAGCCGTCTACAAAACCCGCCGCAAGCGCGTCCTGGTACGCCGGGCCACCACCCGCACTTATCGAAAACCAGCCGTTTATAAAACGGTCAGAAAACGCCATGTCAGTACAAGCTGCAAAACGCGTGTTGTAAAGACCCGCAGCTGCCGGGGAAACTGCGTGACTTATTGCAAGGTTTCAACACCGGTGCGCTCCGTTTCTTACACCACCAAACGGGTCAAACTGCGTAACGCACGAAGCTACAAGGTCCGCACCAAAGCAGTTTACGCCACTCGCAAGGTCCGCGCTAAAATACGCTCGGCCCGGACTTACCGCACCACCACACCGGCGGTTTATGGCTGGCGCAAAGAAAAGGTCCAGACAAGAGCGGCACGGCGTTATAAGGTCCGCACCAAAGCGCAATATTCAACCCGCACCGTTCGCGTCAAAACCCGCGCGGCGCGCTCTTACCGCACCACCACGCCCGCCGTTTATAGCTGGCGCAAGGAAAAAGTGCAGATCAGCCCGGCCCGCTCTTATAGCATCATCACGCCAGCTCAATACTCAACCCGTAAAGTGCGCGTCATGGTGCAAGCCGCCCGCTCTTACCGCACTCACAAACCCGCAAAATATGCAGTGCGCAAACAAAGGGTACTGGTGCGCCGAGCCCGGACGACACGCCGCCGCGTTGTCAAGCGTTGCGGTTCTTACCGTGGTTGTGGATTGAAACCGCTCAGAACAACCCGCCTCTTTCGCATCAGCTCGCGCGGCTGTCGCGTCAAATCGAGCAGATGTCGCTAATTTGCGGTCAGAATAGACTATAGCCAGCGGCTATGGCAATTTCGCTGCTAACGGGTGAACCTCGTTGACCGGACAACGGTTTTTCGCAAACTTTGTCTGATCGGCGAGTGTTTTGAGTATAACCCAAAATAAAAAAAACAAAGCCTACCTCGTTTTTCGGGGTGGGCTTTTACTTTCTGTCAACTACCCCCATGCGAAGACCTATTGAGCAAACAATTGAACAATAGTATGGAGCAGCTCTTCATGAGTGGTCGCGAATTTCAAGTAAATCTCCAACAATACCCCAAAAGCTGGAAACTGTCCGCCGATGGCACAGCTTTCATCAAGCAAGATGTCATGCTGATGCCTGTGCACTCGGCCTTTGGTCCCGCCATGTTGAAACAGGCGATGCAGGACAAAAGCCTGTCGACCTCCTCCAGCCTGTTGCACTGGTATGGCGGCGCTGGCAGTGCCAAAATCCTCAAAAAACGTAAAAATGCGCAATTGCTCGAATGGATTGATGGCCCAGCCTTGTCTGATAAGATTGGCCTTGCTGACCAGACTGGCAACCATCAAAACACGCAAGCCATTGACGCTCTTGGCGATGTCATCAAAAAACTGCACGCTCCCAAGCCCACCGCGCTCAAAACCCGCCTCTCCCCCCTCTCCTCAATGATGCGCCCGCTGCTCGAACAAAAATTTTCCAACGATCCGCTGATGCGCCACGGCGCACGCCTCATTCGTCACTTGCTAACCAGCATGGAAACGCAAACCCCGCTACATGGCGATCTGCAGTTTAACAAGGTTTTACACCACTCCAAACGCGGCTGGCTGACTATTTCTCCCAAAGGACTGCTTGGCGATCGCCATTATGAGCTGGCCTGTGCTTTGTGTTCCCCCGAGAAACTGTCTGATATGCGCCGTGTACGCCTCAACATATGCGAACGGGCCGGGCGCTTTGCCGACAAGCTGTCCCTCAACAAGGACCGCCTCTTGACCTTTGCCTTTTGTCACGCCTGCCTGCAAACCATTCTGGCAGAACGCCAAGACGAAAACGCCCAGCACTGGCGCGATATGTCGATTATGTTGCTGGATTGCCTGGGCGAGTAGCCAGAGCCATTCAATTCTCGCACAACTCGCTTCGCGACGGGGCCAGCCCTTTATATTTTGCGCTACCGCTACGCTATTTGAGCCCTTGTATATTTTGCGCTACCGCTACGCTATTTGAGCGCTTGTATATTTTGCGCTACCGCTACGCTATTTGAGCGCTTGTATATTTTGCGCTACCGCTACGCTATTTGAGCGCTTGACCCCGCTGGGGGTTCCCCCTCCAGACCTCCCGTTTTTCTACTTGAAAAATCAAAAATAGAGGTGGTTTGGAGGAACCTTCCTCCAAGTGGGTTTGGGCGACAGCCCATTTGCGCAGCAAGTCTATGTTAAGAGGGCCTTCTATTCCAGCTCCAGCGCAAGGGAGAGCTGCTCGACGATCAGGTTGAGGACACCAAAGCCGCGCTCGGTGGCGCTTAGCGCTTGCCCCGCCGCCCCCAGCTGACAAAGGCCCGCCTCCAGCAGCTCGCTGATTTTTTGTGCACCGATCTCATGGCCCGTCAATTGGCGCAAACGCACAAGGTCAAGCCCCTGTGAAAGGCGCATTCCCATCAAAATCATCTCGTCAGCCATCTGGCTTTTGCTCAAAGGCTCCATAGACTCAAAGCCATGGCCAAGCTGCTCGACCTGCGTCATCCAGCGCTTTGGCGAGCGAATAACCGCGCTGGCCATCTGATCGCCCTCAACGACAATGCGCCCATGCGCCCCTGGCCCCACACCTATATAAGAGCCATAACGCCAATAAACCAGATTATGGGCCGATTGCTGCCCCTTTGCTGCATAGTTGGAAATCTCGTAAGCGGGCAAACCGGCCCTCTCGCAAATCTCGCGGGTTTCATGGAAAAAACGAGCGGCACGTTCACTTGTCGGCAGGCTGAGGACGCCGCGTTCAAACAGGTTTTTATACTGCGTTCCCGGCTCAATGGTCAGCTGATAGAGTGACAAATGACCATCGCAAAGATCAATGGCCCGCTTGAGCTCCTCACGCCAATCCGCCAGTTCCTGGCGGTCGCGACCATAAATCAGATCAAAGCTCATGCGCGAAAAATGCTGTTGGGCAATCTTTATAGCCGCCAATGCTTCGGGCACCCCATGCGCCCGCCCCAGAACCTTGAGCGCCTCGTCATCCAGAGCCTGCACGCCGAGCGACAAACGATTAACCCCTGCCCCGGCCAGATCCGCAAAACGATCCGCCTCGACGGAAGACGGGTTGGCCTCAAGGGTGATTTCAATATCATCGGCCAAAGTAAAACGCCGCCTGATATGATCAAGGATGGCTGCAACCGTCTGTGGACGCATCAGACTTGGCGTGCCGCCACCAAAAAAAATACTACCTAGGGCCGGACGCTTTTTTCGGCCCTCTTTCTGGCGCTTTTCCTGCGCTCCGCCGGTCAGCTCAATCGCATGGTCCAGCTCACGGCAGATCGCCTCAACATACTGATCTTCAGTAAAAACCTGACGAACATGGGAATTGAAATCACAATAGGGACATTTTGAAACACACCACGGCCAATGCACATAAAGTCCCTGCAATGGGGCTCCAAGGCCTTTTTCTTCGGTGATCTTAAGGGTTTGTTTACCCGTATTATTCATAATAAACTCATTCAGTAAGCCAGATATCACCTCTTATCATCTTGCAGTTGCAAGAATGCATATCCGGTCAGTTTGTAAGTAGTAATTGTATCAGTTAAGGTTGCGTAAAATGTATAAATCAATCGCCAAGGGCGTACTCACCATCAGCGTTCTCGCCACACTTTCCTCCACCCTCATCACAGTACCCGCTTCTGCCAATGACACCGGCATTGCCACCATGCTGCATAGCGTGCGCGCCGAACGTGGCAAGGTCTGCATGGTCGGACACTACCATATCGGTGACAGCCCCCGCGCCTATAAAAGTCGCTCAAAAGCTCATAGAGCCGCCATTCGCCACTGGGTGACCTTCACCGCCGCCGAATATGGCACTGACTGGGGCAATTATAACCGTGCCGCCAATCGTTCAGCCGATTGCGAAAAAGCCTCTAGCTCCACATGGATCTGCAAAATAAAAGCCCGTCCCTGTCGTCGAGGCCGTTCTGTCGCAGCCAAGTAAAGTCAGGCCAGAATGTGGGGGCTTTGCCCCCACGCCCCCACCAAAGGAATAATCCTTTGGAAACCTGATTGCTTTAGAAAATTACCAACCTCTACCACCTCTATTCAAAATTAGAAAAGGCTGGGTTTGGGAGGTCTCCTCCAAGCGGGCCAGAAAAAGAGACAGAGGACAGCAGCCAAATTGCGAAGCAAAATCTGACGTTACCTCCCCGCCTCCAGACATTCGCGTACAAAAATCTCGAAGGCGCGGGCGCGATGGGACATTGTATGTTTTTTGGCGGGGTCCATCTCGCCAAAGGTGATGTCGAAGCCCTTGGGCATAAAGATCGGGTCATAGCCAAAACCGTGAGGTCCACGCATCGGCCAAACGATGGAACCGAACACTTTGCCGTCATAGACAGTGCAGGTGCCATCAGGCAGAGCCAGCGCCAGTGTGCAGGTAAAATTGGCGATGCGCTGCTCCTTAGTGGTGGCTCCTTTGGCCTCCAATTCCTCATGAACGCGCTGCATGGCCATATCGAAATCCTTCTCCGGGCCACCCCAACGCGCCGAATATATGCCCGGCTCGCCGTCCAGCGCTGCGACTTCCAGCCCACTATCGTCGGCCAGAGCGGGCAATCCGCTGGCCTTGGCCGAGTGCACGGCCTTCTGACAGGCATTTTCCGCAAAAGTCACACCGGTTTCATCGGGCTCCGATATCCCCAATTCGCCAGCCGACACGGCCTGCATACCAAACGGTTCCAGCAAAGCGCCAATCTCTTTGACCTTGCCGGGATTATGGGTGGCCACCACCAGCCTGTCGCCCTTTTTCAGCATAAAACCATTCCTTTTGCCTTCAGGTTCGAATATTGCATTCGAATATTGTACCAGACCCTAACTGCCTTATTTTACCAACTGGATCAAGGTTTGACATCATTCCTTGCCCAATGGCTTGAAACAGATAGACTGCCGCAATGAAATTTGAACCACAAAAAAAGCGCCAGCATACGCCCCCAAAAACACGATTGGGCAAAACGGCCCCCCATAAAGCGGTGAACGCATGAAAAATATGCGCCCTGTATTACTGGTCATCGGTATTCTGCTCACCAGCCTTGGCTGTGCGCAAATGCTGCCCGCCATCTATGATCTGAGCCTTGGCGAAGATCATTGGCAGGTCTTTGCTGTCTCCTCCATGGTCACTTTGTTTTTCGGCATCATCATGACACTGGCTTCTGGTGGCCATACGGGCAGCATCTCCATTCGCCAGGCCTTTGTGCTCACAGCAGGCACGTGGATCGCCCTAACAGCCTTTGGCGCATTGCCTTTTGTGCTCTCTCCGGCCCTTGACATGAGCTATACCGACGCCTTTTTTGAAGCCATGTCGGGGATCACCACCACAGGGTCCACTGTCATGAACAATCTGGACAAGGCCCCCAAGGGCATTTTGCTGTGGCGCGGCGAGCTGCAATGGATCGGCGGGCTCGGCGTGATCGTCATGGCTGTGGCCATCCTGCCGATCCTCAAGGTCGGTGGTATGCAGTTTTTTCGCGTAGAAAGCTTTGATACATCCGAAAAAATCCTGCCCCGCGCCACTCAGATCTCCGGCATCCTGACACTGGTATATGTCATCCTCACCGCCATATGTGCAGTGGCTTATTATCTGGCCGGCATGGACCGCTTCGATGCCATCGTCCACGCCATGACCACAGTGGCCACAGGCGGCTATTCCACCCATGATGCCTCCATTGGCCATTTTGACAACCTCAATATCGAACTGATCGCCATCACCTTCATGATTTTGGGCAGCCTGCCCTTTTTGCTTTATGTAAAAATGATGCAAGGCCATACTTTTTCCCTGTTCAAAGATGCGCAGGTCATTGGCTTTTTCAAAATCCTTATTGTAGCTATTTTTCTGGCCTGGACCGCTCAGGCGACCAGTGGCCATGAACCCGGCCTGCTGGAGCTGCGTGATGCCAGCTTCTCCATCATCTCCATCATGACCGGCACTGGCTACGCCACCGTCGATTACAGCCAATGGGGCCCCTTCGCCATCTCGCTGTTTTTTATTGTCATGTTTATTGGCGGCTGCTCCGGGTCAACCTCCTGTGGAATAAAGGTTTTTAGATTTCAAGTGGTCTATGCCAATCTGAAAGCTGGCGCCCGCCGCCTGCTCCATCCCCATGGCATTTTCATCTCGCGCTATAATGGCCAGAACCTTAGTGACAATGTCATCCAGTCCGTCATGACCTTTTTATTCCTGTTCATAGCCAGCTTTTTGCTCGTCGCTTTTGTACTCACCTTGTATGATCTTGACCTGATCACCGCCCTCTCGGCCTCTGCCACATCCCTTGCCAATGTCGGACCAGGATTAGGCGAAGTCGGGCCATCTGGCACCTTCAAACACCTGCCCGATCCTGTAAAATGGATCCTCGCCTACACTATGCTGCTGGGACGCTTGGAAATCTTTGCCATCCTGATTTTCTTCTTGCCCAATTTCTGGAAATAACACCCAGTCCGCGCTCATCTCCCTGAACAGCCAGGCCCGCCTACCCGAACAAGCAGTAGCGAATATTTTTTCAACATTATTCATTAATCAATACTGGACATTTTTTTAGAACTATTCTAACTGTATCTGGCAAGCCGTAAATCGCAAACAGCGGCGCTAAGAATATTGTCCCATAGAAGTTTATTGAGAAGGATTTCAATCATGGATCTCAAAGGTAGCAAAACCGAACAGAGCCTCAAAGACGCATTCGCTGGTGAAAGCCAGGCCAACCGTCGTTATCTCTATTTCGCAGCCAAAGCCGACATTGAAGGCTATAATGACGCCGCAACTGTCTTCCGCTCAACTGCTGAAGGCGAAACCGGCCATGCACACGGCCATCTCGAATATCTTGAAGCCTCAGGCGACCCTGCAACCGGTATGCCTTTTGGCTCAACAGATGCCAATCTGAAAACAGCCATTGCTGGCGAAACCCACGAATATACCGACATGTATCCCGGTATGGCCAAAATGGCCCGTGAAGAAGGTTTCGAAGAAATCGCTGACTGGTTCGAAACACTCGCCAAAGCCGAGCGTTCTCACGCCAACCGCTTCCAGAAAATGCTCAACGACCTGGACGCGTAAAACTTTGCCCTAGCGGGCATGTCTTCGCCAGACAGGCATCTTCGCAGATGGCGTTGGGGACTTGTCCCCAAACCCCTGATTTGGGGGTGCAAGGGGATAGTGCTCAAATAGCGAAAGCAGTAGCACAACAAAAAATGCCCCTTTGCCGCCCGCTGCGCAAGTGACCCGTCTGGCAGGACAATGCCCGCCAAAAGACGATTTCGGGCACCCTCCCCCTATCAAATGAGACACAGACCATGGCCACTCCCCCCAAAGAAGGCAATCTTCAAGCTCCAACCCGTCATCCTCTCGACTGGAAGAGTGATGGGTTTTATGATGCGGATGCCCTTGACAAGGAGCTGGAGCGGGTTTTTGATTTGTGTCATGGCTGCCGCCGTTGTGTCAGCCTGTGCCAGTCTTTCCCGACGCTTTTTGATCTGGTGGACGAGTCCCCGACCTTTGAGATGGATGGCGTTGACAAGAAAGATTTCGGGAAGGTTGTTGATCACTGTTATTTGTGTGACCTTTGTTACATGACCAAATGCCCTTATACGCCGCCCCATGAGTGGAATATCGACTTTCCGCATTTGATGCTGCGCGCCAAGGCGGTCAAATATAAAAAGCAGGGCGCGAATTTCCGCGACCGTTTACTGACCAATACCGACATGATGGGCAGCGTTCTGGCCCGCCCGGTGATCTCCAGCGTTGTCAATGGGGTCAACAAGATGCCGGTTCTGCGCAAGATCCTCGACAAAAGCATGAACATTTCTCACAGCGCCTGGTTGCCCGAATATACCGATAAAACCATGTATGCCCGCCTTGAAGGCAAAGCGTCGACTAATATGGATAAAGCCGAGGCCGCTGGCAAAACGACTGGCAAAGTGGCGCTTTACGCAACCTGCTATGGCAATTATTCCGAACCCTTGATGGGCGAAGATATTTTCGCCGTCTACAAGCATAACGACATCGAGATCAAGATTGTCGAAAAGGAAAAGTGCTGCGGTATGCCCAAGCTGGAGCTAGGCGATCTGGAAGCCGTTAAAAAGGCCAAGGAAGCCAATATTCCGCAACTCGCCCGCCTTGCTGATGAAGGCTTCGACATTATCGCCCCGGTGCCGTCCTGCGCTTTGATGTATCGCCAGGAACTGCCCTTGATGTTCCCCGATGATGCCGACGTGCAAAAGGTTGCCAAGGCCTTTTTTGATCCCTTCGAATATTTGATGCTGCGCCATAAAGAAGGCAAGCTCAACACCAATTTCAACACCTCGCTCGGCAAGGTGTCCTATCACGCCGCCTGCCATCAGCGCGTGCAGAATATGGGCCAGAAAACCCGCGAACTGCTGGCGCTGGTGCCGGATACGCAGGTCAAGATCATCGAACGCTGCTCGGGCCATGATGGCACCTATGCCGTCAAATCCGAATTTCGCGCCGCGTCAGAAAAAATCGTCCGCCCGGTGGTACGCCAGGTCAAGGAAGCCGCGTCGGATCATTATGGATCTGATTGCCCGATGGCCGGTCACCATATCGAAAACAGCCTCGATACAGGCCAGAAAACCGAACACCCCATTGCTTTGCTGCGCAAAGCTTACGGAATATAAGAAATGCGCTCGCCCCGCAGGCAGCCTATGCAGCTGGCACCAAAGGCTAGCCTTTGGAAGCCATTTTGGGGTTTGGGGACCAGTCCCCAATGCCATCTGCAAAGATGCCCGTCCGGCGAGGACAAGCCGCGCAGCGGCTTAAAGCGTATATAAAAGGATTTACTCATGTCACACCTCTCTCCCGAAGATCTTTACAGCCTCGAAGAATACGCCAAGATGCGCAACGATTACCGCGCCACCATCATGGCGCATAAAAAGAACAGGGCGCTGGCCATTGGCCCCAATGCGACCATTTATTTTGAAGATCAGCAGACTATGCAGTACCAGGTTCAGGAAATGCTGCGCATCGAAAAGATTTTCGAGCAGGACGGCATTAATGACGAGCTGGCAGCCTACAACCCGCTGATCCCTGATGGTGACAACTGGAAAGCCACCTTCATGATTGAATATGACGATGTTGACGAGCGCGCCCTCATGCTGGCCAAGCTGATCGGCATTGAGCGCGCCACCTGGATGCGCGTTGAGGGCTTTGACAAGGTCACCCCCTTTGCCAATGAAGATCTGGGCGAAGGCGATATGGGACGCGAAACCGAAGAGAAAACTTCAAGCGTACATTTCCTGCGCTTTCAACTTGATGAGAAAATGGTTGATGCGGTCAAAAATGGCGCAAAAATCTCTGCTGGCATTGATCACGAGCATTATCGCCACATTGTTGACCCAATTGCGGAAAATATTCGCAATTCACTTGCTGACGATCTCGACTGATTCCCAGTCAAGGGTCAACACAAGTTGCCAATAGAAAAGAGCGCCCTATGAGCTACCACTTCACCACGACCCTTGATATGCCCTTTGATGCAGCTGTGGAACACACAACAAAGGCGCTCGCCGACAAGGGCTTTGGGGTGTTGACGCAGATTGATGTGGCGGCCACCATGAAGAAAAAGCTTGATATTGACTATCTTCCCTATCTGATTCTTGGGGCCTGCAATCCAGGATTTGCCCACAAGGCCCTGCAGATGGAAAACAAGATCGGCACTATGCTGCCCTGCAATGTC
>JAKIUO010000203.1 GCA_021647535.1 Hyphomicrobiaceae bacterium | reverse complement strand
TCAATATTTAGGAGAAGCGATGCCTGAGCTACCAGAGGTTGAAACTGTTATGAGAGGGTTGGAGCCGGTGCTGGCGCATGTGCGCATCATCAAGGTCAAGCAGAACCGGCCCGATCTGCGTTTTCCTTTTCCCAAGGATTTTGTCAAGCGGGTACAGGGCAAAAAAGTCGGGGCCTTGTCGCGGCGCGCCAAATATCTGCTGGTGCCTTTGGAGAGTGGTGAAAACCTTGTGGTGCATCTGGGCATGAGTGGTCGAATTACCATCCAGAAATCCAATGAAGACGACCTCACCGACCTGCCCAACCCGGCCCATGATCATGTGGTTTTCACCCTCGAAAACGGTGCCATCATCCGCTATAATGATCCCCGACGCTTTGGCTTCATGACCCTTGTTGGCGATGATGAGATGGAGCACCACAAGCTGTTCGCCAGCCTTGGCCCCGAACCTCTGGGCAATCAGTTTCATGCCAAGCATCTGGCGCAGGTCGCCAGAAATCGCCAAGCGCCTTTGAAGAACTTCCTGCTCAACCAGAAGACTGTCGCTGGTCTTGGCAATATATATGTCTGCGAGGCTTTGTATCGCGCTGGCCTGTCACCGCTCAAAAAGGCGCAGGGGCTGACGCGCCAAAACGGCACACCCACAAAGGCCACCGAGCGTCTGGTCGCCGCCATCAAACAGGTTTTGCAAGAGGCAATAGAACAAGGCGGCTCCACCCTGCGCGATCATCGTTTGACCGATGGTACGCTGGGTTATTTTCAGCACAGCTTCGCCGTATATGGCCGCGAGGGCGCACACTGCCGTACAGACAAATGCAAAGGCACAATCAACCGGCTGGTACAAGCTGGTCGCTCAACATTCTATTGTCCTGATTGTCAAAAATGACAGAAACCTGACATTGTAGCAAACAAGGCTATATGATCAAGCTGTACAAACTTCCCAACACTTTATTGCTCTTTTTTTAAAGCAATAAAGCATAGAAAATTATCAGCATAATCACTGCTGTCGGAACAACAAATCTCTGCAAAGGGCTACAGATCAACCGAACGCCAAAGCGCGGCTAGAGCAGTTTGCATTGACTCACAATCATTTCATCTGGCATCTTTACTCTGTTTTCTTCGACAATAATCTTAAAAATATCCAGATATTCTCTGCGCTTATTGTCTTGAAACCAAAGCAAACCGACTCAGATGATTCTGATCTTGTGTGAACGCAAAATGCTCTAACCGTTTTTCTGCTCTTTTTCAGCCATTTTGGAAATGGCTTCCATGATATTGACCAGCGACAGCAAAAACTCTTCGCGCTCTTTTTTGTTCGGCAGAGCTTTCAGAATTCTTTTGTCGGCATTAAGCGCGGCTGGCAAGGCCGAAGCCAAAGCTTCCTTGCCCTTGGCGGTCAAACGCACAGCATAGGCTCTTGCATCTTCCCTGGTTCTTTTGCGCCGCAATAGGCCTTTTTTCAACATACGCCGAATGATATCGGCCAGCGTCGAGCGGTCAATACCTGTTTTGTCCACAAGAGAGGTTTGAGAAAGCCCCTCATTTTGCGAAACGGTCAACAGCACCGCATATTGCCGGGGCGTCAAACCTGCGTGTGTCATCTCTTCATGAAAAACATCGCCCGCATATTGTTCAACACGATGCAGAAGATGTATGGGAGATCTATCCAGTCTATTTTTGGTCATGATATTTTTATTTTTCATGATGTTTTCATTTTTTTCAGACAGTTAACCTGATGCACTAGGGGTGAATGGGGGGAACACACCAGGCTTCCAGTCGAGGTTATCAATAAACTTCCCCGTCTACGTTTTATCGTACTACAAAACCAGCCATGAGGTCTACGTAGTTTTTCTGATACTTCACAATAAAATGAAGTATGCTCAAATAGATATGGTTAACAATGATATGTATACGTGTCAATTTAGTCTTCTTTTTCCTGCGAAAATTTCTGAATAATTCCAACCTGAGCAATAGCAAAGACCATCGTCAAGGCTATAAAGCCAAACACTTTCACCTTGATCCACATTTCTGTCGAAAAATTACGCCAGACAACTTCATTTAGAACAGCCAGAAACGCGAAGAAAAAGGCCCAGCGCCACGTCAGAACGCGCCACCCTTCAGGTGTCAGCGCAAAGGCTTCATCAAACATGATCTTCAAAAGAGGTTTGTTAAAGAACATGCCGACACCAAGCACAACTGCAAACAACAGATAGATAAAGGTCGGCTTCATCTTCAAAAAGGTTTCATCGGCCATGTATAGTGTGAGCCCCCCAAACACCATGACCAGAACAGCCGTCACCATTGGCATCACCGGCAGCTTGTTGAAAATGATAAAGCTGGCGGCCAATGCCACTAGCGTTGTCACCATCAAGGCGGCGGTCGCTGGAAAAAAGGCGTTGTGATCCTTCGTCAGCGCGGTTGGCAAATAATCATCAAAGGGACCGGGGTCCCCGCCGCCCATATACCAGACCACAAAAAAAACCACCAGCGGCCCCAGATCAAGGAGCATTTTCACAAACTGCATATGTTCTTCTTTCCTTTTCTCAAATGCTTTTATATCTGGGCAATGGCCTTTATACCTGAGCAATAGCCTTGGCAAATTCATCCGCCTTGAACGGCTGCAAATCCTCAATACCCTCACCAACGCCTATAAAATGCACCGGTAATTTAAACCGCTTGGCAATCGCCACCAGAATACCGCCCTTGGCCGAACCATCCAGCTTGGTCATTACCAGCCCCGTCACATTAACAGCTTCTCCGAAAACCTGCGTCTGATTGAGCGCATTTTGACCTGTTGTGGCATCGAGCACAAGCAACACAGCATGTGGCGCACTTTCATCGCTTTTTTTCATCACCCGAACGATCTTTTTAAGCTCGTCCATCAAATGCGTCTTGTTTTGCAAACGCCCTGCCGTATCCATCATCAGCACATCGACACCGGCTTCGCGCGCTTCCTTCATGGCCTCAAAAGCCAGCGAGGCGGCATCCGAGCCAATCTCTCTTTTAACGACCGGTGCCCCCGTACGCTGCCCCCAGATTTCCAGCTGCTCGACAGCTGCAGCGCGAAACGTATCGCCTGCCGCCAGCATAACTTTTTGCCCTTCATCGGAAAATTTGCGCGACAGCTTGCCAATCGTTGTTGTTTTGCCCGCGCCATTGACCCCGGCCATCAGAATAACAAATGGTTTTTTCGTTGCGTCAATTTCGAGGGGACGCGCCACCGGCACCAGCACATTTTCAACTTCGCTGGCCAGGATTTCCTGCACCTCAGACGTGCTGATATTCTTGTCGAGACGGTTTTGTGCCAGCTCTTGCGTGATGCGCGTTGCTGTATCAACGCCAAGATCGGCCTGTATCAATATATCTTCAAGCTCTTGCAGCGTGTCTTCATCAAGCTTGCGCTTCGAGAAAATACCGGTGATGCCCTCACTCAAACGCGAAGAAGACTTGTCGAGCCCCGTCTTTAAACGAGAGAACCAGCCGCGCTTTTCTGCCCCGGCCTCTTCTGACCCGACCTGCCCTGGCTCTGCTTCAGTAACATCCGTTTGCGGCGCGTTATCTCGTTGCTCGCCAGCATCCACATCTGCCTGCGGCTCTGTTTTGCCCCCGAACATGCGCCCGAACAGGCCTTTTTTCTTGCCGCCTTTTTCTGCGCTTTTATCACTCACGAGACGTTCTCCTCTTGCACGCAGGTGCCTAGCAACTGGTTTTTTTCGTCAATATCAGTGATCCGTGCGCGTATAATATCCCCTGCCACACTCTTTCCATCAAACCGGACCGGGGCATCAAGCCTGATCGGCGCAAATTGCGGCGTTCGACCAAATCCGTCGCGCTCTACCAGCACATCGGTCTCTTGCCCAAGCTGCCCCTTCAGATAGGCCTCTACGCGCGTCCGGCCTTTGTCACGTAACCGGCGCGCCCGCTCTTTTACAATCACACCATTAACCTGCGGCATACGCGCAGCTGGTGTGCCCTCGCGTGGCGAAAACGGGAAAACATGCAACCAGGTGAGGCCGCACGCCTCGACATGATTGAGCGTATTTTCAAACATCTCATCCGTTTCGGTTGGAAAGCCTGCGATAAAATCAGCACCAAACACGATGTCCGGGCGCAACGCTCGTAATTTATCGCAATAATCCACCGCCTGCTGGGGACTGTGACGCCGTTTCATGCGCTTTAAAATCATCGGATCGCCCGCCTGCAACGACAAATGCAGATGCGGCATCAAACGCTGTTCATGCGCAATCAGCTCCAGCAAAGCCTCATCGCTTTCAATGGCATCAATAGAACTGATACGCAACCGCGCCAGCTCGGGGACCAGCGCAAGAATTTTATCGCATAGCTTTCCCAGACTCATTTTACCGGGCAGATCAACGCCATAATCGGTAATATCAACACCGGTCAGCACAATTTCAGCAAAGCCCTGCCCACTCAAGCGGGCGATCTGCTCGACCACATCTCCAGCTGGGACCGAGCGTGAATTGCCCCGACCAAAGGGAATGATGCAAAACGTACACCGGTGATCGCAACCATTCTGGATCTGCACATAGGCACGCGCCCGTCCACCGAACCCCGAAATCATGTGAGACGCCGTTTCGCGCACCGAAAAAATATCATTGACCCGCACACGTTCCAGCTCGCCAGCTGCCAGCCCTTGCCAGGTCGATGCCTGCATCTTTTCACCATTGCCAATAACAAAATCGACTTCCGGCATGGCGTCATAGGGCGCCGGGTCAATCTGCGCCGCGCACCCCGTGACGATGATGCGCGCCTCGGGATGCTCACGGCGCAGCTTGCGAATGGTCTGGCGGCTCTGGCGCACCGCCTCATTGGTGACGGCGCAACTATTAATGACGAAGGCCTTCCCGACCCCCGCCTCAATAAGTTTGGCGCGCATGACTTCGCTCTCATAGCTATTGAGGCGGCAGCCAAATGTAATGATTTCTGGTTCACTCATGTTCATTATGATATGTGT
>JAKIUO010000202.1 GCA_021647535.1 Hyphomicrobiaceae bacterium | reverse complement strand
GGCCTGCTTTTACTGACAGCGGCAATTATTGTCGCCTTTGTGCCTTTCCTCACCTCTGCTCCAGGCACTCCAGGCACTCAAAGCGGGACGACAATAGCCGGTCTCGAACCACAAATACTCATGCGTATGCTGCGCCAGTCCCCTGCTGGCACACCTCTTGTAACCTCTCTTATTGCTCTCGCATTACTGGCCGGTCTGCTGGTCAGCGCGGCCACAGCCCTGCTGACTGCGGGGGGGATGGCAGCGGCTGAATGGATCAAACAAAGCGCCAGGCCGACCGGACCAAATCTGCGCCACAAAGGCCTCACCCGCATGGCCATTGGCATTCTGCTTTTCGTCTGCCTTGTCTGGGCCTTGCAAAAACCAAGCGACCCGCTGCCTTTGTTCCTGCTGGCCGGGGCTTTTGGGGTGCAGCTCTTGCCAGCCCTTCTGGGGCTTTGCTATTTCAAAAGGCTTTCTGGTCCAGCTATCCAAGATGGCGCTCTTGCCGGACTGCTCGCCGTTTTCGTGACCAGTACCATTCCCCAGGGCATCGCTGCACCACTTGGCCTTACGCTGCCCTTTGCAGCCTGGCCTTTATCCATGCACCCGGCGCTCTGGGGATTGCTCGTCAATCTGATCGCCCTGTTTGTTGGTAGTCTCATTGATCGCTCCTCCAGCAATAGCGAAAAATCCCAAAAAATACTGGCCCATCAAAAAAGCTGGCATGTGCTGCCGGACGGACAGCCAATCATGGCTCCAAATGCTGGTAAATGGCGCTTTGTTGCCCTTGTCCTGCTGGTTCTGTTTAGCGGAGCGGTCGCCGTGCCTTTAGTGGGCCTCTCACTCCCCGGCCTTTCCGGTCTTTCTTTGTGGGGCTGGCAGTTTGTCGCCTGGCTCATCGGACTGGCGCTTGTCTATGTGGTGGCTTACAGGCTACAACCAACCTTTGATCCTGAACTGGCCCTTGATGGTTCGCCCGACCCTTTGAACAGGCGTTTTCGCGTTAAGGCCAAGGTTCGTAAAGTCGAGGCTGTCACCCCAAACCCAGTCTCAGATACAGACTCAGACCGGAATGATGAAAATATATGAAAAAGATTGATGTGGCTGTCATCGGCGCGGGAGCCGCTGGCATGATGTGCGCCCTTGAAGCCCGTAAGCGCGGGCGCTCGGTCATCCTGCTCGACCACGCCGAAAAAATCGGCGAAAAAATCCGCATCTCGGGCGGCGGGCGCTGCAATTTCACCAATATCGAAGCCAAGGCCGACCGCTTCTTGTCGCACAACAAACATTTTTGCAAATCAGCCCTGTCGCGCTTTTCACCCGATGATTTTATCGAGATGATCGAACGTCACAAGATTGAATGGTTTGAAAAAAAAGATGAAAATGCCAGCGGCGCGCTGTTTTGCCAGAAGTCTGCCGTGCAGATCATCGACATGCTGCTCGACGAGCTCTACGCCCTTGATATTCATCCGCAAATGGAAAGTGCAGTCAGTGACATTCGTAAAACCGACGAAGGCTATGTGTTATCAATTGGCCCAGACGAGATCACCTGCCGCTCGCTGGTCATCGCAACCGGGGGAAAAAGCATCCCCAAAATCGGCGCCACAGGTTTTGGTTTCAAAGTGGCCGAACAATTTGGCCTCAACATCATTGAACCACGCCCCGCCCTCGTGCCATTGACCTTTGATGAAAGTTTCAAGGCCGATCTCAAACCCATGTCTGGCAGCTCGATAAATGTCATTGCCAGCTGCAACGGCCAAAGCTTCAAGGATGCCATGCTGTTCACCCATCGCGGCCTCAGCGGCCCGGCCATCCTGCAAATTTCTTCGTTCTGGCGCGAAGGCGACGAACTCACCCTCAATTGCGCCCCCGGTAAAATCTTGTTGCCCCTCCTCAAAGAGGCCCGCCAGCGCCATCCAAAAGCGGCCATTCACAATGTGCTTTCCGGCCAGCTGCCCAAAAAAATCGCCGTCTATTTTTGCGACAAAGCCGGTCTCACTGGCAATATGGCCGACCTCTCTGACAAGCGCCTCGCCGCCCTCACAAATCTCATCCATAACTGGCGCATCAAACCCACCGGATCGGAAGGCTACCGCACCGCCGAAGTCACCCTTGGCGGCGTCAATACAAATGAACTCTCTTCCAAAACCATGGAAAGCACAAAAGCCCCCGGCCTCTATTTCATCGGCGAAGTCGTCGATGTAACGGGATGGCTCGGCGGCTATAATTTTCAGTGGGCGTGGAGTTCAGGCTGGTGCGCCGGGCAGGTTGTATAGGCTGCTAAAGCCGCTTGCAGCGGCTGCCCTCGCCGGGCCGGCAGCTTATGCAGCTGGCAGAAGGGACGAGCCCCTTCACCCCGTTTTGTGTGGTAAATCAACCTGCAAGTGCCACTTCATGAAATTATCCCACGGCTTTCTTCGATTTTTCTTCTTTGCTAGCACCATGGCTTTTCGTGCTGCTTTCACCGATAAGCAGGGTCAGAACACTATTAACAGCTGATAGCCTGTCAATATCCATACCGCCATCCTCATCATTATCTTCGAGACGCGCCGTATCAACTTCTTCCTTGAGCTCAACCAATAAATGATTGATACGTTCCGAAGGAGAATCGGACCGCGAAGCCTCATCCTGCAAACCCGATTGCACTTTGATCTGCTCTTCCCTGAGCTCATAAAAATCTTCTTTGAGGTCTTGCAAAAGACCATTAAAGGCTCCGGCCTGCACGTTTTGAGCCTGTTCGACTGCTTTCATCTGCTCATCTTTCAGGGTTTCCACATCCCCTTTCAGTGCGCCCAGTATATTCGAAAGCTGATCAAAATCAGCGCTGGAGCTCTGGCCGATCAATGAAGCCTGCTGACTACGCAGCCGGGAAAACTCATCTTGAAGGTCACTAAACATCTCAAGCAGGACATCATCATTCTGTCTGTTTTGTTCTGAATTGTTTTGGCCAAGCTCTGCAACTTCATTTTTCAGCTCGCCGACAACAGCCATAAGTTCCCTGTTATCTGTGCCAACATATTTGAAGTTTTCATTTTTGAGCGCCTCGATTTCCGCCTTGAGATCGGCAACCAGCTCGCGCATTTCACCGCTATCAGAAACCACAGGCTGTGCACGCTCTTCTTTCAACGCCGCCATATCCGCTTTGAGCTCGGCAAAAAGACCTAGAATTTCATTGACTTCAGGAACAAGTGG
The DNA here is from genome assembly GCA_021647535.1 of Hyphomicrobiaceae bacterium. Lineage (GTDB taxonomy): Bacteria > Pseudomonadota > Alphaproteobacteria > Rhizobiales > JAKIUO01 > JAKIUO01. The sequence continues at coordinate 1,831 of JAKIUO010000202.1, read as the reverse complement.
CTGATTACGCTCTTCTTGCAGGGCCGCCATGTCTGCTTTTAATTCAACAAAAAGATCCAGAATTTCATTAACTTCAGGTACCAACGGCTTGTCATGCTGCACTTTAAGCGCCGACATATCTGTCTTCAATTCGCCAAGCAGACCCAAAACAGCCCTTTGATCAAGCAGCGAGGACTGATCCATTTTAACAAACCGCTCGCTCTCATTTGTCGATTTTTGAGTTACATTGCGCTCAATACGCCCAGCCACCAATGATTTCTCAGCTTTGGCTTTGCGCTCTTTGCGCTCTTTTTTCTCGGCTTTGGACGGTCTTCCTGTGGAAACGCTTTTAGAAAGACCATTTACACCCACCAGATCATCCTTGAGGGAAGATGCTTCACGAGAAGCTGTTGGTAAAGAAGCTGATCTTTGTTTTTTTACAAACGGTTCATCCACTGGCGTTTTATCAAAAAATCCGGTCAGTTCACCGCGAAGCAATGAAAGATTCTCATCTTTCTCTTCATCAACTTCACTTTCTTCTTCTTCCGTATAGCTGGCAATATCTCTTCGAAGCTTCTTGAGCAAATCCTGTCCCGCATCATCTACAGCCAGCTCGGCCGCCAAACCACGAGAGTTCTCAGGAATTTCTTCCTGTAATTCTTCTTTCCAGGAACCAATCTGACTACGCAGTTCGCTTAGTTCATGAGAATGGGCAACGCTATCAGCAATGATCTGCTGACGTGTGTGCAAAACACTTTCCACACGGTCTGTTCCAGTTGCAGTCCCACCGAAATTTCCCAGTCTTTCAAGCCGTGCCATTCTGTCTTTATTGGCGCTGCCTGAAAAAGAAAGCCTGCCAAAAAACGATTCCCGCTTTTGGGAGGTTTTATCACTTGCTCGCCCACGCTTTCCAAACTGATTCATTACAAAAAGACCCCCAAATTGTCTAAATCGGCACTACTCAAAACAAAGGTCTGGAACATAATCCTCCCTCATTTCAAAAACTGAGCAGCCAAAGCTATTTGGGCAAGAGTAACCACAAACCACTAAGAAACCGTGTGTTTATCAGAAATGTGATTGATATATATAAACCTACCCCCATGGAATTAAAAAAAATACCAAAAATACAGGCACTTACGCGTCCATACTCAATATAGAGACGTCTGTACATTCGTCGAAATCACTGGGGTGAAAATGGCGCAAATCATACTTTTTTAAAAATATAAGGCTGCTGTTACCTGCAAACACGTTTCGGATTAAGGACAAGCCTCTAGCAGTCTGCTAGAGCGGTTCAGGTTTGCTCTGCATCATTCTGACTGGCATTTTTTCTCGGTTTTCTGCGGCAGAAACCTTAAAAATATCTAGTAAAAGCTTAGAGGAAAATAGCGTAGGAAGAGTTCTTCATAAAGGCCATCGCGGCGGACTTTTTCAAGAGCATAATTAATGAGCTGACGCAAACGACGATTGCCCTTTTGCACGGCAAACCCGACACCGTTGCCAAAATATTTCTGATCGACCAGCGGCCCTCCCCGAAAGGTGCAACAGGCTTTTGAAGTCGTGCCATTGAGCCAGAAGACCGAGGTAATGCCATCGTCAAAAATAAGGTCGACCTTACCGCCAGCCAGCGCCTTGTGCAGATCTTGGCGGGTTTTGAACGGCACAGTATTGACGCCTTTGTAATAGGCCCCAAGATAAGCCATGTGAGCTGAACCGGCCAAGGCCCCTATCGTTTTACCATTAAGCGCTTCCGGGGTTACAGCTCCGATGGATCTGCCCTTGAGCGATACAAATCGCGCTGGGGTATCGTAATAACGATCTGTAAAATCTGCCATTTTCAGATTCTCACGGCTAA
>JAKIUO010000006.1 GCA_021647535.1 Hyphomicrobiaceae bacterium | reverse complement strand
CTCAATAGCGCCCGCGGGGGCCAGTCGGTCAACCAGGCCCATGATGTATAAGTTTGCCAATTCGGGGCTGGTTTTTGTTTTCACTCTGATCAATCGTCGAACAATACGCATAATAATGTTATGGGACTCACCACCGAGCCATTGCTCATAGGAGGCCATGACACGCTTTGCATGTCCTCCAAGATCAGACACTTCCTTTTGAAGGTTTGCGATATGATAGCGTTGCGTGATGTCACCGCCATGGACTGTGGTTATATAACTGCCGAGCAGGTTGAGCGCAAGAGCATTGCCATCAACTTCATGGACAGCTTTACGCAGTTCTTCTTCCTCTCGTTTTCTGTTGGCTTTCTTCACACCCCGAGCCAAGAGCAGTTTAACTCCATCTTTGATTTTCAGATCTTTAAGGTCACGCGAAATGACTGCGGGTTCCGATCTATTCCGCAATTCAACGATAGGTGTGCGTGTGGTTATAAGGCACAATCCCCGGCTCTCGCCTGACAACTGCCGAAACAATGCATTCAATCCCGGGTCCTTGAGTTTGCCCTGCATTTCGCCGGGCGGGTATTGTAGCGGCTCAAGGCCATCGAGGACCAGAAGGGTTCGCTTGCTGGCGACCAGTTCGGCTAGCTTTAGTCCTTTCTTTCTATCATCTTCGATATTTTCACCACTGTAACCAAACCAGCTAAGGGCATCCTTGAAAAAAGACTGCGCTGTTACCTGTGATTTATTCTCTGTCCCCTGACCATAAAATGACCAGATATATACTTGTTCAGCACCCCGCCAGTCATTGTCTCTCATCTCGCTGATCCAGTGATTCACTAGTGCAGTTTTGCCTGTTCCGGGCGGGGCAACGAAGGTAAGGACATTCGTGTTACCATTGCTCCAGGCTTTTTCAAGCAATTCCAGTTTGCTGTTACGGCCAAACAGCCCATCATTGGGAGTGACCGGCATATTGATATCTTCCTGCACCTTGCGGTAAGGGTGTGGTGTCGTACGTAGCCTCTCAATTAGATCATCGAAATCAGTGGCCTTGATCAATCGGTAGGGTGGAGCCTTGGGCAGAGATTTCTCCGGCTGGTCTGCTGAAACGACTGCGGTACGTGTTTTTCCTTTTTCAAAATGACATTCTACAGCTTCAAACTTGCGGTTCAGGGATGTGGCTTCCAGGGAGACATAGCGTCCATTTTGGTCAATCGCCGCCAGTATGATGACGCCATCGAGCAGGTCTTTGTAACCAAACCTTGTCCCCATTACATTCAATTCCTGTCTTGTTTCTGCCTGCGAGTAGCTTTGACACTACCAGCCCGGAAACAAAACCCCAAATCATTGCCTTCTCCCTCCTTCAATACCAACAGCAGTTCCTGAACATGGTGGCAGGTCGGGGCTAAATGAAGTTGTAGGAATTTCTCAGAATTGTTCGGTGCAGGCCACATGCGATGGCTGGGACGGGCACATAAGAAAGGGAGTTGTTATGGGTCATAAACTGAAAAGAGAGTTCCTTGCAAAGGCTAGGGCGATTGGTATTGAAAAAGTGCGTATCCTTCATGGCGGGAAACACCCCAAAATGCTTGGAGAGTTCGAGGGGAAGGCATTCAAAATTCCTATTCCCAAAACACCTTCGGATTTTCGTTCAGTAAAAAACTGGCTGGCTGAACTAAAGCGCCTGCTCGGAATAAGCGGTCAAGGGTGCAAGAAAAACTCCAACAAGAGTACCAACAACAGGAAAACAAAATTTCGGCGATCTCCAAAGTCTGTCCGGTGTCCTTGTCAAGAAGCGCCCCACACTGATGGCCCTCGTCCGCATCTCACAGATGATCCCTGGGCAGCCCTTGTCCCTCTGCGCGATCAATTGACCTTGGTGTAACTGTCCCCGTTTACAGGCGCTTCAGGTCATGGGATATAAATGAATGCACCAGAATCGGTAGAATATGTGAGAGATGTTTTATGAGTGGTGTTGAATATGACCGGCAGTGTTTTGAGGGGGGGGGCATCGTTCTGGTGACTATTGGCCCAGACGGAAATATGGTGTATTTGATGGAATTGCCTCCCTGTACGCAAAGCTGGATGCGGTTGAGCCATTGGCCACCGAGGGAAAGATCCATACGGCTGAAGGCATGCCAATACCAGTTTTCTCCCCAATAAGATTTTGAGCTCTGTGCAATGCTTGTTTGCGGAGATGTTGAAAGGGGATATTGTAGCCATGAACAGCAGCAGAATGGATAGTACCAGACGGGGAGAAGTTGCCATGGATGAAGAGAGTAGCGAAGAAGGCAGGAAGCTTTGTCAGCACTTTCACAAGACGCTGCAGGGAGGTACTGAAGCATATTTTTCTTTCTATATCGGCCGGACAAAAGAATATGTGGCTCCCTTCAATCTTCCGTGGCTGATCGAAGTGGAGGTGATTGAGAAAACAACCACTATTCCTCCGGATTGGGGGAGGCATGTTCGTAAGAATGCCATAGAAAGCGATGAGCGTACCAGGGTTCTTGATGCCATGGCCGAACAGAGATGCCGGATATTCACGCAGGTCATCAGGCCCTTGGGGGATCAGTTTGTCAAATATGCGAACGGAACGCCAACGGGAGCAAACGAGTTGGATTTTGCTTCACACAGCCTGTTTTACAGCCTCTGTGAAGCCGACTTGACCTTGTTCGGAGAACGATTGAAAAAGCTGTTCCATGTTTTTTTTTATGGGCGATGCCGAGGAGTACAAGAGCCTTCGTAAGCAGCATTTTTCTGCTCTGCGCAGACTTGTTACAGATTGGGTAGATGCTTTTATGGTCACGCAATATGGTGACAGGTATCAACATATTGATGCAGCAAAAGGCATATGGCTGCGATGCTGGCTGGGATTTGAGGCCTTGGCTTTTGTCCTTTATCGGATTTCTGGGGCTGATAAGAAAGCGAATGCCAATGAGGCATTTGGTATTTTGGTCCCGTCAGCCGTTGAGGGAAGTTTGCCAGAGGCCATGGGGAAATATTTTGATGGGGCTCTGAAATCAGAAAAGAGAAAGAAAAGGCAACCGACGATAAAGAAGAAAAAACTGACGGAGGAGGACTGGAAGAAGGCCGGGCCATCCGTGAATCAATTGATACTGGTTGTTGGGAAAAGTCAGCTTGATCTTGTGGTTGAATATGGAAAGAAACTGGAAGACCAGATTCTGACAAGGCTGTCCCTGTTTTCGAAATTGACCTGCATCAAAATGGACCGCTTCAGAGCGGTTAAAAGAATATCAGAAAATGATCGCTTAGCAGACAAGGGTTGCACGGATATATGCCGGAAATACCATCTGCTTATTGGACGTAATCTGGCCGAACAGGAATTTCTGGAGACATGCAGTGCTCCCGGTTTCGGGCGCTATGAGAGGCTGCTTCTGGAGTTGAGAAATGAATTGCTTCGTATGGAACAAAACTGTTTTTGCTGTGATGCCGGTCACGGGGGGCATGAGGCGTACCGGGAGGAACTGGAAGTATTTTACTGCAAGGGGGCTCGGGGTGGTAGTGCAAAGAGCTGCAAGGATCCCGGCTATCGCAACTGGGGTGAACTCTATCTCTATCGGGTGCTGAAGCTCCTTGGCATTGATCCGGAACAGGAATTGGCCGAAGAAGTGATCCTGCCCCTAAGGGTTTTTCTCTCGCCTCTACCAACAGGATGGGGGAATAACAGAGTGAATCGCGAAAAGCTGGAGCAGGCTGTTCTTTTTCTTATCCATGAACTTGGGGATAGTAGCGATTCATACCAGCTTCTCGTCCAACATCGGGCGCTGAGGTACGACCCAGCGCTACTTTCCTCTCTGAAAAACACGAATATGCAAGATGCCCTGTCATCGGGTGAAGAGGTTATTGAAAATGGCTGAAATATTGGAAAAGAACAGAACCATTCCGCTGGAAGTCCTGCTCATTGATCCGGTCCTGTCAGATGGTATACGGGCATATGAAGAAGATGCCTTTCGCTGGGAGATAGGGAACTTCAAGCGACTGAATTATATGACAGGTCTGGACCTGGGGGTCGAAAACCTTATAAAAAAGGTGCGGAAAAATCATGAAGCAGGTTGTTTGACCGTGGTGGTGATTGAACGTATTGATAGCTTGCTTGTCAGGAATTTGTCAAAAATAGGGGATGAGCTTGTGCCATTCGTCAGGCTGGCAAACTGGGAAAGCTATGATAGTGAACTGATGAACATTGTCGATTTTCCTCAAAGAGAGCTGCTGGATGATGATGTTCGTTTAACTGTTGCAAATGAAGAGGTGCGCCACGTTTTTGTTACGGCCCTCAAACAATGGTTGTCAGATAACATGGATATGACCAACGCACGCATGGAAGAAATTGTTGGCCACGTAGTCCTGGATGGTAAACTTGAAACAATATCTTCGGTTCCGGCAATCTCCGACAAACAGGCCCGTGCCGGATCAATTGGCCAGGTGCTGGCGGTGAAATTGGGCGATTTTCCAGAAAAAGTGGCGGTAGGAATTCGTGAATGGATCGAACAGGCAAGAGGTTCAGAAGGAGAGTTTGCGTTTGGAGCGCAAGCTGCTGGTGATGGGCAACCGGACCTGAAGGCAAAATTCTTTGCTAAAGGAACAGATGAAGAGACCGAGTTTCGTGTAGAGCTGAAGCGAGGGGGCAAGGGTAAGTCGGATCACTTTATTGTAAAGGCTCTTTCAGACAAGTCACAACTCATGGAACATCTGCGTGTTTTTGTCCTGATCAGGCAGAATCTGGAGAACCCATTGCAATTGAAATTGCAGCGTCAAGGTGATGCTGATTATAAGAAAGGTGAGAAGGTTTTGTATCAGGTGGAAATGGAACTGAAACCTGGCGAGGATATTCGCAAATTTGAAATTGTTGATATGAGGGACTAGGTATGATGCCACTTGGGGATCTTTTTGCTGCAGAGACAAAGGAGGATGCAGGAACCCGTTTTTTGAACGATCATTCCTCAAGGGGTTTCTCTGCTTGGCGGGATCTTTGTGTCGGCATGGTTGATGCCACGACTGACATACCTGAACAAAAGGTCAAAGATTTTATAGCGGGCAGAGTGTTATTAGGTGATATTGATAAAATTGGAACAAAAATTGCGATCTCATCTTTCGAAATCGCTTGCAAATGGCAGACTGATGGGGCGTCGTTTTCTAACGAACCGGCAGAGGATACTGACAGTTGGAACGGTCTGCTGGAAGCTGTCAGAACAGAACTGCCGCATAACCTGAAACTGGATATCTTGTCGGATTTTCTTTTGAACCTGCGCTCGGATATCACTCTTCCTGATCGCGTTGAGTTAGCTGGAGAATGCCTTGGTGCAGTCCTTGATATTGAAGATAATAACAAGGGAGATATCCTGAAAATCTCCATGAGTTTGATGAAAAATGGCAGCGGTTTGTTTTATCCCGATCCCCACGCGGCATATCTCAAAATCAATAATGAGGATTTTCGAGAGGCGCTGGATAATGTTGCGCGGGCTTGCGGTCTTGTGCGCTGGGATGTTGAAGTCGGGCAAGTGCAGAAGGCTGCATCAGAACGAGATTTTGACGTCAGATGGTCTTTGTACGATCTCAATGACAGTCATTATTATGATAAGAATGGTATTGGTGGTCCATCACTTGGTGGTGCCATGTACACCCTGTGCCGGGCGTTGATGGAAGATGCGGGGAAATGGCCGTCAGAGAACGAAGAGACGCAACCTGCCAAAGAAGCATAACTCCATGAAGATACCACATCAAGAGTTTCTTGCGGATGTTATTGTTATGGCGGCGGTGGATGGTCAGGGTGAATATCAACCGCTTCCCAAGGGCTCGCTTGAGAAGAAGATCAGGGGAGAGCTTTCCGATCTTATCCGTGACGGGGTGATCAATTTCATTGTCGTGGCCAGATCACAGAGGGACAATGCAGATATTGGGTACGGCCTGCCAACAAATATCCCCACACAATGCACTCTCATAGAAGCCCAAAATTTTACCGACCTGCTCACCCAGCTCGAAGAGCAGGGTGGGCGGTTCGGGATGGAGTTGCGGCGCGAGGCGCGGGGGGATTATTCGGCGCTGCGGTTGCTGCGTCATGTCGCCGACAGCAAGTGGGATCAGCTCTATCAGGTGCCGCAGCTTCATGAGATGAAGGTGGTGACGGGGCCACGGATCAGGCCACCACGAGAAGACGGCGAACAGGGTGCGGATGAGTGGCGTGACGAACGCTCAAGGTCACCGGGTATGCATGAATGGGAAGAAGTGCTCGATGCCGAAAGGCTGTCTATGGTGCATGAGGTTTCTTCGGATGAATTGCTTGATGGTCTATGCACACAGGCAAGGTCTTACTCCAAAATCCTTGTCATCGGGCCACCCGGTTCGGGAAAATCTAGTTTTCTCGGTTGGCTGGCACGAAAGCTGGCAACAGGCCGGTCAGAGGGCGCGCGGCCTTTCCCGCTGATCATAAAACTGCCCTATTGGGAAAAGGCGTGGGCCAAAGCCGATAAGAATGACGACACATGCGACCTGCTTGACTATCTGGTTTCGGCAACCACGATGATCGCCCCTGATGAGCCGGAAGACAAGCGCCGCCGCTTCCTGCAAAACTGGCTGGCAAACGGGCGGCTGGCACTGTTGTTCGACGGGCTTGATGAAATTGGCGATCATTTCTTTGATGATTTCGCCGCCGAGATCAAACGACTTCCGGACAAGGCGCGGTTCGTCATCAGTTGCCGCACCGTCTGGCAGAAACGCTATGAGGCGCTCAACCTGCCGCTTATCTATCTGGCCGGACTGTCGACTGAGCAGCGCGACAACTATATCGCTGCCTTCCCGTGGGATGGTGATGGGGGCGAAGAGCGGCGCGAGGAGCTGATAAACCATCTGCCGCAGGCTCCGGGTGTTGCCACGCTGGCCACCAATCCGCAAATGCTGTCCTTTTTGTGCCATACGGTGAATTGGGATCCCGACCTGCCTTTGCCGCTGGTACGCGCCGAGCTTATCGACGCCATGCTGCGCTCCTTGCTGGAGAAACCACCAACAGGAAAGCGCAAGCCCAAACAGCTGCTGGCCGATGAAGGTTATGATGCAGATGCAGTGACCGAATGGCTGGGAAAAATTGCCTTTGAACTTTTCACCAGCAGCGAAACACGCGAACTGGTAGTTTCCAAAAAGAGACTTGAGGCTTTGTTTAACAAGGTGTGTGGCAAGAAAAAAAACAAGCTGCGCAAACTCTTTATCGATGAAATGAACTGGCGCGGTATCCTCCGACCTCGCCTTGAAAGTTTCTTTTTCTTCCACCTGATCGCGCAGGAATATTTGATTGCTCATGCTCTGGCAGGGCTGATAGAAGATCAGGGGTTTGAGGCGGAACTGACTTTTAGCGGCGAAACCAAACTGCTCGGCGAATGGCTCTATGACTGGAGTATAGAACCCCGCTGGGAGGAGGTTATGTTGTTGACAGCAGGGTGCCTCAAAGATCCTACGAGCTATCTCAAAATTATTGCCAGTGAAGAGCATCATACAATTATTTCTCTCATACGAGATCGTCTTGGATTAGCCACCTGTATGATCGCAGAAATAGCTAACTCACACTACGAAAATAGAGAGTTTCGAAAAAACGTAAAAAAAACTCTCGATCTTGCATGTGATGTCTGGATTGGAGGTGAATATATTGGGGTGGCGCGGACCGTTCCCGAGCAAATTAGTCGAGTAGCACATTTATTGTGGGAGAGACCGGATAGAGACGGTGAAATAGATTATAAACTCAAACGAGCTTTACTCGATCAAAAAAGAATAGATTGCGGACTCACATTATTTGCATTGAGGACGATCGGTTCCATTGCCTTGGATGAAGATATCATAAGAGTCCTTTTTAAAAAATTGGAAACATCACGTGGCTATCCATTTTATAACCAATCATATTTCCGGTGTCTTGGCACCTTGGTATCACTAGGATCTTTATCGCGGTCGCTGCGCGATGAAGTCATTGAGATTCTGATGAAAAAATGTAAGTCAGAGACATCAGATACGCAAATACTTGCAGCTCATACACTGGAAGTCATGCGTGCAGACCGCTATTCGACTGATGTTATAGAGGTGGTTTTTAAAGTTAAGACCGAAAATATGTCGTATGAGAGCACATTGGCCGATGGTTTTCTTGATCATAAAGTCGTCAACTTAAACTATCCAGAGAGTTGCAGAGATTTCGAGAAACGGTTTTCTATCTAATCATCGACTGCATCATTTAGGGAATTTTTGTGTGCGTAGATCATCCCTCATCTCTCCAGCAATTTGCGGAAGGTGAGACAGTGCATCGTCACCAACCCCCTCCTGCCGACACAGGGGGCAGTTATGCTGTGCGGGCGGTTCGAGCGCCTCTACAGAGGGGATGCTGCCCTGCCAGGTGAGGCGCAGCCATGTGGAATGAGACAGCTCTCCGGCAAACAGGTCTTCGAGCAGGCGCAGGCCGTAATGGACATTGATTTCGTTGAGTGAGCGCAGGGAACCGGCGCGCCCGGCATTCCAGGGGCGGGTGACGGGTTTGTTTTCGATAAGGGCGTCTATGTCCTCTGATCTGGCAAAGCCGCCAAAACAAGCGAGACAGCGGCGCTCACCGGGCAGAACAAGGCGTATATCGCCGCCCATTTCACGGGTGCCGTTCGTTCGACTGATACCGCTGCCAATATCCAGCAGGGGTTTGAGATAGAGTGTGGCGGCCATGGCGATGGCCAGCCTTGCGCCGTCATCATCAACGCAGGAAATCAGAATGTCCGCCCGGCGCAGGGCAGCAAGCCCTTTGGGAGAGGTGACGGAACAGGTGACAGCTTCTGGTGTGCTTCCGCCCGGCCTCATAAGACCTTGAGCCAATGCCACCGCCTTGGGGCGGCCTATGTCACCATCGCTCACACCATCCATGGCATCAAGATTGTGCTGCTCCATATGATCCGGGTCAATCAACGTCAGGTGGCGCACCCCGGCATGCATTAGTGACGTGGCCATCAGTGAGCCGTTACGTCCCACCCCGGCAATGGCGAAATGCAGATTGCGAAAGGCATCGAGCGTGCCCATGTCGAGCGCACCGATAAAGCGGCTCCAGCGTTGCAGGTCCCGCCGCTCTGTGGTCTGGTCTGGAGCAAGAGAGCAGCGCTGCATGTTCTCGCCTACCAGCAGCAGGCTGTTCACCGGTTCCTGACCACTGTCCATGAAGAGGATGGTATTGGCCCGACCCATATCAGGATCTATGGTCATCATGCCCAGAAGATCAGGGGAGGCGGAAAGAAGAGGGCGCGGGCTATCCGGCAGCCGCAATTCAAAGCGGGGCCGGTCATCGCCAATGATGGAGCGCCGCGCCAGCAATATCTGTTCGCGGCCTGCAAGATACGCCATCGCCGCTGAGAGGGAGACAGGCCGGGAATGCTCAAGCAGGCGGCTGACCGCCTCCTCAAGCACCGGGCGGGGTATGACAATTTCTCTGTTCATGTTTTTATTCCCCACCTCGTTCTGGTTCTAATCGAGCGCAAATCTGGCCCGGGCCTCTTTGGCCTCGCGTTCGCGGTGCTTCTTCTCCTCCTCACGCTTACGCTGATTTGCCGATGCGTTGGCGATGATACTGGCAAGTGGGTCACTGGAAGGGTTGGTAGAGGGAACCGGCTCAAGGCGAGATTCGGAAATATCCCGCTGTGTCCGTGCATGTTTAATGATGGTATTTGTCGTCATGACAAATCTCCTTTCTGGGTTGAGTTTATTTTGACATGCTGGGATTACAGCTCCAGCGGGCTGTCTGGTATTGGTCGGAGATTTGCCCCGGCCAATTTGTCAGTTCTGGCACCGTGCCGGGCAGGAATTGGCTGCGGAAGAGTTCGATGGTGACGTTCTTTTTTCGGTGGCGTTTTCACCCTTTTCGCTTTCTCCCTGGCATTCTGGCGAGTTACCCCTCGCCGATGAAGGGGGAAATGGCAAAAAAACCGCTGGTCTTGAAGCATTGCCTGTCAAGGTGGCACCAGAGGGTTTACCTCCGGTGGTGTTGCCCCCTTTGCTCGGTGCGAATGTCTTGTCGGGTTCTGGCTCGGCAAGTGCTGGTTCTCCATTCAGGGAAACGGATGGGTTTGCCATCGCTGGAGTTGAGCGCAGAATTGTTCCTTTTCTTCTTGCCGCTTCCAGCCATTGAGGATTATTTACAAGGGGAGGCTTGGCAAATGGAGCAGGGGTTTGGCGGTTGCTCCTCCCGTTAGAGGGGGTGTTATTGCGTCCACCCGCTACCGTTCCTCTTGATGGCGAAGGGTTTGAAGTGCGCTGAGCGTCGGGCCTGAGGCAGCGCCTGATGGCTTCACAGTCAATCTGTGAGGCGTTGTTGCTCCTCGAAAAACTGACAGGTTGTGCTGCGCCAAGTCCCATCATCTTAGATATTTTGGCAACATTTTCCTTTTCGCCAATTTTACTCAGAGCATCATAAAACATCAGTCCTACAAGAGCGGCGACGGTAACCGTTGCTCCCAAAAATGCCGCTATATTTTTCATCCAGTGTAAAAATCTCATCCATGTCATTGCTATTATCCTTAAGATTTGCGTGCATCACCGTTGGTGGGGCGATTTGATCGGCTCTGTTCGAAGATGGCGTCTATTATTTTCAGTTCTTCATCGGCTGACATCGGTGGTTCTCTGTCAAAAGGTTTTGGCGGAGGAGACAGAAACAGCTGTCGTGAGAGATCATCTCCCAAGGCTTGGATAGCCTTGTGTGCTGCCAGGATTTCACCAACCGTCAGATCATCAAACGGGTCGCTGTCCCGTTTCCAGTATTCGCAGAATGCCTTCACCGGAAAGAGCGCCAACGGGATGTAGTCCAGCAAAATAGCAAACGATATCTTTGGCAAAAATTCTCTCATATGCTGCCACAGTGCGCTTTCCGTTGTAGCCATCTTGATGAGATTTTTTGTTTTGGGCATATTGGCAATGATCGCTGTTGCTTTAGCGTTGATTTGGCGCGCCATACCAGACAGCATTCCTCGTTGCTGCTTTAAAAAAGCGGCTTGCTTACCAGCGATATTTTTTCTTCGCGAGATATTCGTCAGTGCCAGAAAGCCAAGGCTATCGGTCGTAAACGTCTCAATCGATTCAAGCGATATGATTGACTCCATTTGTGTCAAAATCGCCTTGAGATCTGATCGTAGTGCAGCGATCTTCGGGCGAAGCAGATTAAAGGGACTGGATTGTTCATTTGCCAGATCTGAAATTTTGGTAATTACTTCGCGCCCTCTTTTGTGCAAGGCTGGCAACTCTTCAAGCCGCAAGGCGGCAGAATCCGCAAAGCTTATCATCTGCGTCCCACTGCTCTCAAGGGCAAGCATTAAACCTCCGGGGCCTGCGGCACCTGTTATCTCGCCCCTACGCGCCTTGGGTGCTAGCACATTCACGTAGTGCAAGCCCTTGTTCCTGTATGCTGACGCAAGTTCGCCAAGGCCGCTTATATCCTTGACAGTTTTCGACAGGATGTCACCCGCTTCTCTTGCCGAAACAAGAACCGCCCGACGGTTTGCAGCGTCGCCAGTTGAAGCGATGGCATTAAAGATGGTACTGGTTGCGGTAATGAACGGCCCGGCCACCAAGATGCTTATAACGACCCAAGAGAGAGTAGCCCATTTTTTCATCACCAAAGCTTTGGGCCCAATATGCAAAACAGCAGTCCAAAGGGCAGCACTGAATGCGCCAACAACCAATGAGCCGGTGATATAGCCAACCATCTGGATAGTGGTGGCGTTCATCACATCTTCAGTCAGGCCGTTATAGGTAAATAATGTGGTCACGATTGCCGCCAGAAATATTGCGGCCCCAATCAGGAAGTTGATCAGTCCCATTTTTCATCTCCTCTTACTTCATTGATTCGGAACGAGTCTATTTTCGATTATATTGCCCTCCCACCTAAACTCAGACGGCAACTTTGGTATTGGAGCCACTTCTCACTCTTGGCACGTCGTGATTTTTATGGTGGCTTGGCCGAGGCGGCAATTGGTGGTGGGGACGGGGCAGGGGCCTGCGCCGATGCCGTCGGGTTTGAAAAAGTCCCAGTCGGTGATGGAGATATAGACTTGATCACTGTTGAGCTGGATGCGGCGGCTCCACTGGAAGCTGTCCATGATGCGGGGGTAGGTTTTGCCGTCGATTGTCGGCTGGATATCGGGATTGCCGACATTGTGACCAACACGAACGCCACCAACCGAGCCGACATCCCAGCTGCGGCCATCGGGCTTGCTGGGGGCGACGCTGATATGGACATCATGGCAGGCATTGGCTCTGGCGGCGGGTGCTGCGAAAAGCGAACTGCCGAGAGCCGCCGCTACGGCGATGGCGCTGATGGCTGATTTGAAATCTGGTTTGATCATTTTCTCTCTTCCTTGGTGAGTTGCTGATGAATCCAGCATAAGGATTGGGGAAGAGATTAAAGGCGGTGCCTTTGGTATTGACCTGAAAGAACTATTCGCCGCGAATTTTTATGAGGGCATCATGGGCGGCCTGACGGACTTCTTCCGGCTGGTCGTCGGAGGCGGCACATTCTTCCAGCAGGGTGGTGATTGGCGGACGGTTGGCGGCAAGGCCGAAGGTGGATAGACCTCTGATAATCCCACTCATCCGGCTTAACTTGCATTCAGAAGATGCGAAATTAATGATTAATTGTAGCATCTTATAGTCGATGGCTTCGATGCCTATCTTTTCAAGTGCCCAAACTACTTGAGCGCACGTTTGCCAATCGTTATTTTTCAATGCTTGGATGAGGGATGTGATGGTTGCTGGAGTCGCAGCTTTGGCTCCTAAAGTTGTCAGCGCACTGACTATCGTAGGAAATGCATCATGACGACTGTCTTGCAATGGCTGGGTGAGGAGCGAAAGAACTTCTGAAATCGTTATCGCTCCTATCATCCTGAGAGACGCTACCGCTGTAATATGGACTCCGATATCAGTATCTTCTCGTTTCTGAATAAGGGCGGAGAGGACTTCAGGCGTTGCAGCTTCGACTCCTATTTTTCCGAGGACTTTCGCTATCATTTGCGACATCGGAGGAAAATCCTCGTCTTTCAACATATGTGCAAGGGCATATATGAATTTGGGCATGTCGATTCCGTGTCTCTCGACAATTTCAGTTGCTGTTTCGTTTATAAACCAATTTTGAGAGGCTTCTATCTCCCCTATAACAAAACCAAGCATTTTTGGTGTTAGGGTTTTTATTTTCACTGTTTTAGAATTGAGCGCTTCTGTCTTTCTTGTCTGCCAATATTCTTCATCTCTCGGTATTGTGCGAGAGAGGTTTTCAGATACCACGGCGCCCATCATTCTGAGAGCATTGGCTGCAGATGTACGCGCGCTTCTATCCCCATCTTCTAGTGCCTGTATAAGAGCCAACAGGATTTCGGGTCTTGCAGCGACTGCACCTAGTCTTTCAAATAACGAAGCGACTTTCCAGCTTGAGTTGATTTGTTTTATAATGCACAATTGGAAACGATGATCAATTTGCATACTTTTGTCGGGGCGTTGCCATAGCATAAGGACGCTCTTGTTGATTTGGTTTAGTACATATTCTTGAGGTTTGTAATTTTCTGCATAAATCCAAATTTCTCTCGCTGTATCAAGGACTATACCAGATGCCTTTTTAAGGGCCTTCTGCCCATAGCGCCCCGAAGAAACCTCCCCCGTCATTCTTGCTGCCAAGCTCAGCCTGTGGCGAAACAGGGTATCGTGGGCGGGGTCATAGATATGCGCGAGATAGTCTGCCGGTTCATCCAGCAGACCCGCCGTCAGCAGCATGATTTCTTCCCAGCGCGGGTCTATGCTCCAGTCATAGAGCCATTCGCCCAGCTCTTTTTTATCGCCGCCAAAGCTCAGTCTCTTTTTCAGCCCATTTTTCTTTTCCAGCCTCCGGGCCAGTTCCAGCGCCACCAGATATTCCTGAATGATCAGATGAAAAAACATGTAGCCGCCGGGATGGGGACGGATGATGCCGCGCCATTGCATCTCAGCAAGAAAAAGGCCCAGCAGATCATCATCAAGCCCGGCTTCCTTGAGGCAGATTTTTTCGAACCTGTCGGCATCAAACACCAGCGAGCTCTTGTCTTCGCTCTCGAACAGGGCAAAGGCGATTTTGCCAAGCCATGTCATGATGGTCGTTGGACGATAGTTTTTGCGTGGCAGCTCTGCGAGGGTCCGTTCAAGCGCTTCTGGTCGTGACCGTCCTGCTGGCTCCTGCTCCAGCATGTTGCGCAACATTTTGCCAATCAGCTCGGCGCGGACAAAGGGCAGGGAAATTTCCGCACTGCTGTTGAGCGTATGACATAAAAAGGACAGCATCAGCGGGTTGCAGGACAGGGCGTGAATATTGGACGCTGCAGGCAGGTGAGACTTCAGCTTCTCTGCGCGTTCGGCAAATTCATCATGCCATGGAAAGGCATCAATATAGGCATCGCGCTGTTTCGGTGTCAGCGCGTCAATATAATAGATCGGCAGGTCCAGCGCCTCATAGCGCCCGCGTGAAACCGTGCGGCAACTGACGACAAAACGGCACTTGCCCTGTTTGAGCCGATTTATGATCCGGGCAAAGTGCCAGAAAAAGGGCTCGCCAATTTCGTCCAGCCCGTCAAACAACAGGATGAGACGGCCCTTGTTCAGCCATTCGGCAAGGAAGGTGTGTCTTTTGTCCGCCGGTATTTCGGGCGAAATCTGTTTTGTCCAGAGGGCAAGATAATCTTCTAGCGAACGTTTTGGTCCCCGTTCTTCCCATTGCGCCAGGCGCACCAGCAGAGGGAAGGGGCGCAGGGCGCTGGCAGGTTTTTCTCGCGCCAGCTGGACACTCAGCCAGTTCAACAGGCTGGATTTTCCACTGCCCGGCGGACCAAGAAGAACAGCATTTTTGAGCCTTGCCTCAAGGAGCTGGTTCATCAGGTCTCTGGCTGGAACCCTGCTCTCAACTTCCTGAAAATGTTCCGCCCCCAGTGCCTCTTCATAACCAGAAACACTCATGCGCTGTCTTTTCTTGTCTTTCTCCTGTTCTTTGGGTAGCCGGGCGTTACTGATCACCTCAACCTTTTTCAACTGAGGGATCTGATAGAGCCTTTTCCAGTCAACATCCACCTGCCGATTGTCTGGCAGCCACAGGGCCGAACGCTCTTCCCGGGCCTGCTGGCGCAGAGCATCGCCAAACAGGCCGCCATTTTCTTCAAGCTGGCGCAAAAGGTCGGTATAGTTTGCAGCCTTGATTAGCTTGTAGGCCTTGTCCTTTGGCTTGGTTTCTTTCTGCCCCTTGGCGACAGCAATGGTATGAATTTGGCCGGGAAGTGCCCGCACCGCTTTGATCTTGGCCAAAAGATCAGACAGTGGCAGATAGCGGCCCCTGTCGTCAGCGGCTGTCATGATGATGACGCCTTCAAGAAGGGTGGCCTGGCTGACTAACCTGTTCATCTTTCCTGCTCTTTGTTGTCTGTTTCCGGTTTGCATATCCCTTTTTGAACCAGCCATCGCCTGCTGGCAACGGAAAATCGGCTCAATCAATCATTCTTCGGTCAATACCACAGCATCGCCGGAAAGTACCCGACAGAAAGTTTATTGTCAGCTCAACGGCAAAAAAACAACAGCTGAAAGGAGCATGAACATGCTGGTTGGAGACAAAATTGTAAAAACAGAAAACCGAAAATCATTTCGCGTCAAGATCTTTGATGACAGGAAAACGATCCACGACATCTATGACCTGTCAGGATTTTTCGAGAAGAAGGTATCGACTGCTCACAACATGAAAGATGTCCTCGCCTGGGTCATGGCCACCACTGGCAGTGAGATTGGTGAGATCAGGGATCGCTAGCTCGGAACGCACTCAAGACAAATGGAAAGGGCTCTGTGCCGAGCCCTTTCCTCTCCCACCCCACGGCAATTGAGAAAAAACGTGAGGTCAATACCAGTAGCAACAGAACTTCCCTGCTTCATCAGACCTTATGATCAGCAGGTAACCAGATCTTAGTTTTATTTAGTGGAGAAAAACGATGACAAAAACAGATTTTTCCCGCCATCAAGGATTACTCGATCATGATCTTATGTCGAAATCCAGTATCACAGTAATCGGAACAGGTGGAGCAGCTGGACTTATCTGCAGCCTTGCCCGGTGTGGCATTGGTGAATTTGTCATTGTTGAGTTTGATCATGTCTCTGAAACCAATCCGGTAACTCAGGGATATGACACCACAGAGATTGGCCTCGACAAGGCGACTGCTCTTGGACGCCAGGTCAAAAGAATTAATCCTGAGGCCCGCGTTCGTGCAGCCCGCAAACGCTATCAGGATTTATCTAAAGAAGAGGCAGACATCATCTGGTCCAGCGACATTATACTCGCGATGACTGATGACTTCCACACACAGGCCCAGACAAACCGGGATGCCATCACAAGGGGCAAGGATGTATTCTTCGCTATTTGCTATATCGGCAATGATGCAGTCGAAATCACAGCAACATTTCCCGACCAGCTTGAAAATGGTGTCGGCTGCCACCACTGCCACACCAAAGACCGTTATGATGGCTATGAGCAGCGTGGTTTCCAGAACCCAGAGGTCATTCCCAGCACGGCGCTGGCGGCCGATTATCTAAACTCCAAGCTCGGTTTGCTCATTGTCTCGCGATTGCACGACAAGGCAAAATCCACTCTTTCGATTGCATCCCTTTCTCAAGAGTTCGCGACAAAACCAATGTTGACCTGTCGCATTTATCCCGAATTCTGGTCCGGCGAGGGGCAGCCACTTGCTGATATCGCGGACGACCAAAAATTGTTCACCACCAGACAGTGGGCCTTGGACACACCCGACGACTGGGTCTGTCCTGACTGTGGGACGCAAGGCGTCGTCAGTCATATTGGTCCACAGGAAGTCCCTACACCTCACGGGGAGAAGAGTGAGGCAACCCAAGAAAGGAGTGAGAAATGGTTGGTCCAGTTGTACAGGGCGGTCTTCGCGACGAAGACGAAAACTCTTAAGGAAGAGGCGGCCCTCCCCGGTCGGCAATAGAGCGGCTTTCCCCCGCTCATCATAGAAAAACATGTCAGGCGGCAGCTTCATTGCCGCCTGATATACCAAATATCAATCATGAACCAGTCGTGGCGTCAAGATGCTCCGTACAATACTCAAAATCCTTTTTTCTATAAGCACAGCTCTTCTAGTTTTGCTGCTGAAAAGCATTTGGGGACTTTTCAAAACGATCATGGGAGAAAAGAAAATGTCAGATGACGAGGAAGTTACGTTTGACTGGAATGGCGAGACAATCAATTTCAGTCATTGGAAAAATCAACCACCAGGCATCTACGAGTATACCGCCAGAAACCAAAGGCATCACTTTACATTCAATCTGGTGGAAATCGGCACAGAGATCCGCATCTACATACTGGAACAGCCCGGATATGGATCTAGAGATGCGGGTGGTCACCCGACCCATCGGCTGGAAGATGGCAAGGGGAAATATATCTGTGTCCATGAAGACCACACACCGACCAATATACCCGATGCCCTGACATGGCTGATCCATTGGTCTGAAAAGACGACCCGATATATCGATACCGGAAAATCCCTGCAGGCAGGAGAATAGGAGAAGACAGATGCCAGATACAGAAAATTATGAATACCAGGTCGACGGACATCAATTCCGCTTCCTGCTTGAAGAAGCATATGACGGAGAAGTCCGTATCTATATCAAGGATCAGCCTGACTATGGCTACCGTGATACCGACCTGCACTCCACTCATCGATTGGGCAGTACGGACAATCACTATGTCTGTGTCCATGAAGACCATGTTCCAACAAACTTCGCCGATGCCAAAGACTGGGCACGGTATTGGGCGAGGGGAACAGCTCAATATATTGATACAGGCGATTCATTTAGTTAGGGAGACGAGCATGTCCGTACCTGTCCAAAAACGTAACAAGAAGAATGTGAAATCCCCGACAATAACGATGACACCTGAGGTCTATCGGCTTTATCGGCAAACCATAGGCCAAAAAGAACCTGAAACTTTTGCTCTGCTTGGGGGACGGCTGGATAATCCGTTCCACATTACTGAATACAAGTTTTGCCCGCCGTGCAAAGACAGGCATGGCCGCTATGATGCCAGCCGCTCTCATGTCAATGTCGACCATGAATTCATGAACTGGGTTATTGATCATGAATGGGTTCCCAACGGAAAATACATGCTCGGCGTCTGGCATTCTCACCCGGCAGGCTGCACAAGCCCTTCTTATGGAGACCCAGGGAGTAATCAGGGGGATGTTGTTTTCTTTTCTTCCTGCCTGAATGGGGATGATTCTCCAGACGAGAATTGGCGAAATTTCATCGCGCCCATAACCACGCTCGATCATGAGGGTAAAGATCTGATACATGGTTGGGTTCTGCCAAAGGGATCTGACCGCCCCGTAAAAGCAAAAATCAAGATACCAGAAGCGGAAGTCTCTCTGTATGATGCCCTTGGATTTCTAAAGCAATGCACTGATCAAGATATCAGGCCGTGGTATCACTCAGGTTCCCTGACGCAAGAAATGCGTGAATGGCTGATCTGCTCGCTCCGCCTGATAGGCCAACAGAAAATTGCCGAACGATTGCTTGACGAAGATGCAGCCCAAGAGAGAGTCGATTTCACTGTGTAGTCATTCGCATATGGAGAAAACAGATATGTCCCTCCAGAACGAATATAAAAGATTTACGTGGCTGAAACAGCAAGTGTCCAGATTTGTTCTGATCATGACGGTAGGTTTCATTCTCTACACGCTATCGAACGCAGCCGCCATGGAGAATATCTGGCCTTGTGACCTGATCGGCTCGGTCCAGCAGATCAAGGGAGCCTTTCAGTACTTGGCTGCAGTCCTGTTGATCATGGGAGCTGGTTTTATAGTCATGTTTCAAAAATTCAATTGGCTTCCGGTCTTGTTTACGGTCAGTATTCTCTATATTTTTCTGGCGGCTTCCAATGGCTTTGTGCCGGAATAGAAGTGGCAACCGATTGTGCAAAACGGGCTCTGTCTCTGGTTTTTGTAAAACAGAAACGGTATTGTCAGGAAACATCCGGCATTCAAGACAATAGCAGACGACAGGACAGAGGATATGGGCCGAAAAGAAAACATCGCAGTCAAAAATGATGAACTGCTTGAGGGTGTGATTGTCATGGCGGCCATATCTGCTGACGGTCGTTACCTGCCCTTTCATCCGCTCGAAAACAATCCCAATCTTGCCGCAAAGATCGCTGCGGTAGAGAACGTGCCCAAACGCATCCACACCGTCGTCATTGCCAAGGGCCAGGTACAACAGGAGCCGGAGGAAAACTCCTACACGCTGATTGAGGCCGAAAACTTCAAGGACCTCATCAATCAGCTGGAGGACAATGGCGGGGTATTCGGCGAGGAGTTGCGCGAGCAGGCACGCGAGGAGCGTGAAGCTCTCTGGCTACCGGGACGGGCTGATCCTGATATCGACTGGAACAGCCTTTACCAAATTCCCCGCCTCCGCCTGATCGACATGGCTAAAGCCGCTCGTCCGTCTGGCCCACGAAGTCCAGACGGGCGTGACCAGAGTGATGATGAGTTCATCCGCAGCAGCATCGACGGCTATGAAGAAGTGCTCGGTGCCGACAAGTTGCCGTTGGATAGAGAGCTTTTGGCTAAAGAGTTCCTGAACGGTCTTCTATCGACTTCCTCTCACCAAAGAGGGATCATCCTTGGACCGCCAGGTTCGGGCAAGTCGAGCTTTATGGGCTGGTTGGTGCGCAATATGGCTGACACCATCCCTGACAATGGATCACTTCGGCCCTTCCCCATTCTTGTGCGCCTTGCCGTCTGGGAAGCCGCCTGGAAGGACGCCGGTAAAAAACTGCCGCTTGATAAATGGCTGATCCAACTGACTGGCGAATGGACAAAAACGAAGAAGAAGAAACGCAATACCTTTCTCACAGGCTGGCTGGCGCAGGGCCGGATTGTGCCGCTGTTTGATGGCCTCGACGAGATCGGCAAAGATTTTTTCAACTATTTTGCCAGGACCATCAGACAGCTTGGCAAAGACCAGCAGCGTTTTGTCATCAGCTGCCGGACGGTGAGCGAAGAGCGTTACACGGCACTTGCGCTGCCTCTCTACTATATCGCCTCACTGGAGCAGACGGCACGAGATGCCTATATCGCCAGCTTTCCATGGGAGAATGACGACAGGCGCAAGGCTGTGCAGGCACACCTACCCAACGCACACGCCATAGCCGCCCTCACCACCAATCCACAACTGCTGAGCTTTCTCTGTCATACAACAGACCGTAATCCGACCCTGAGCCTGCCACTGGTACGTGTTGAGCTGATTGGTGCCATGCTGAGGACTTTGCTCGAAGAAAAGCCTGTCAATATCGCGGAAGAAAACCAGCTCACCAGAAGATACACACCTGCCAAGCTGACCAGTTGGCTGGCTGCTGTGGCCTTCAGACTGTTTACCAGCGACGACAAGCGCCGGATGATCTTTCCTGCCGCAGAACTTGAGAAAATCGTGGAGGAAGTGGTTGGCCAGAGCAATGAGCGCGTGGTGCAGCCATTTATCGATGAGATGCGCCAAAGAGGCATCCTGCGTCGTCATCAAAACGGCTGGTTTTTCTTCCACCTCATCTTGCAGGAATATCTCAGCGCCCATGAGTTAGCCCGATTGATTGAGAGTGATGGTTTCGACAGGGAAATGACTTTTGTCAGTGATACAAAACCGCTGGGTGAATGGCTCTACGACAGGAGCCTTGAGCCACACTGGGAGCAAGTTATGCTGCTGACAGCGGGAAGCCTGAAAAATCCGACAGCCTATCTTGAACTCATTGCCGATGATGAGCGAGACACTCTCTTTCGTCATCATCTCTCTATTGCAGCTCGAATGTGCGGAGAGGTTCCTCTAAAACACTACGAAGAAAATAATCGACTTGCAGTTGCCGTAAAACAAATTCTTGATACTACTTGCAAAATCTGGAAGCGCTCTTCCTATGATCAAGCACAAAGGTCTATTAGCTCGCTGTTTGAGCCAACATTGCCAATGCTTTGGCATAGACCAGACAATCTCTTTAAGCCTGATCTGGAATTTCAGAAATGGCAATTCAATGACAAACAATTGAGTTGGAAAAAGAGCTCGCGAGCCATATCCCGCTTGCGTCACGATGAAAATACCATTCATCACATAACCGATAAATTAATCAGTATTTTATCATCTAAAAACAAGCGCGATTGGAGCAGTGTTATTGGTGCGGTAATGGTTCTGGAAGAAGTTGTTCCTACTTCTTACCGATCATCTGAAGTTATTGAAATATTAAAAGAATATACACGCGAGTCGGATCTTGCCAATTTGGCAAGGCATTCCGCAATTTTTGCGCTTGGAGTTCAAGCAGCAGCATCCACAAGAGTGAACGAGGTCACGGAGTTCTTTATATCAGCAATATATGATCTGGCTTTAGGAAGCCCAGAAAAATTGGATACCTGGGAGGTTATACCTCACTTTCTCGCAGCTCTAAACGCCCTTGCTCCTACAATACCCGCGCATGAAAAACTGGTCGACAGTTTAATCAGTCAATTCAAAGAGCAGGAAACAGGAGAATGGCCCAATGATAGACAGGAGATTACTCTACTGATTCTGGGAGCATTGGGAATGTCATCAGCAAAAATAGAAAAAATAGCGACTTTCTTATTTGATGAACTGAGAGACAGTGAAGCAGACAGCACAAAAAACTTTGCCCTTGTTAGATCCCTCATTTGGCTAGGCGGTTCTCATTCAAAAGCTCCAGAAGTTGCGGATATAATTATAGGGTCTATATTGACCGCCTCGCCTGAAGGGCCTCGAATAGAGGAAATTCAAAACGATGAAGCTGTGGAGGGTGAAGATCGGTTTGTCTTGGATTCTTTGATGGACTTCAATAAGTCTATGGATTCCTGGCTTCCAGAATATGGTGCTGTCACTCGCCTCGCCAATGCAATATCTGATATCGAAGAATTTGCTATGGATCTGATCAATGTCATCATCGACAGCAATGAAACTAACGATATGCGGAGATCAGCGGCTGGATTGTTTGTGAGTATCCACCATGCCTTACCAAATTTCGATGTCACCATAGCTCGTTTGTCCAAATATATGAATTCCCCAGAAAGTGACAATATTGGAAAACACTGGACACAAGAAATTATAGAGGTTGTCAGTCCCGAAATATCAGACAAAGAACAAATGGTCGATTATTTCATCAAACTTATGGGAAAGGAAATAGTGCATATTAACCGGGAAGCTGCTTTTCAGCGTCTTTTTTCTTGCGGACCAACAGCCAACAGGTTCGAATATGTTTGGCCAAAGCTGATGAATATACTTGATGGTGAAGACAAAGAGCTGCGCTGTGAGCTTATTTCATGGCTGGGTGAATTTGGCATCGCGGCAAACCGTCCGCCGATCACTACATTTCTAGAGCAGCTTGCCAGTTCAGAAAACCAACCGAAAGAAGTCTCTGACGCTGCGACAAAAGCCCTCAAAAAAATTCGTGGAGAATAAACCTCCTCACCCAATACCAACCTGTCCTCAACAACCCCATTCGCCTCTCATGTAGCAATGAAACTGGTCCATTGGACTATTTGAACACGCACATGAAGGATAATAAAATGAATGAACGACTTGATGAGCTGCTGCAGGCCCATGCCCGGCAAAAAGGCGCGACGCTTGGCGGTGCTGGCCATGGAGGGGAACTGGAATGGAACAGCCCTGAAAACTTTGCCCGCTTTGGCGTCAGCCTCGCTATCCGCGATTTCAACTTTCCACTCGAAACCGAAGCGCAGGCTTTCACCGAAGGCATGTATGATCGCGGCCTTGATGGCATTTCCATCGCTCTTGGCGATATGGTGCTGCATTCAAAAGAGGATGTTTCAGACGCCTTGGCCCTCAATCCAACGGCCACTCCGAAAATTCTCTTCTTGCAGGCAAAAAGCGGGAAATTCGTCAATGGCGAGGATGTCGGAAATTTTGGCAACAGCGTCCAGGCATTTTTGACCCGCGATCACGATACCTATCTGCGCATCCAGACCAATGAACTGGTGAAGCTTTGGTACGAAATTTTTGACGAGCTTCGTACTCAGATGGGAGAAAAATTCCAGCCGGAAGTTTATCTGGTGTTTTTCTACAATGGTGAATGGAAATATTTTGCCAACCCGTCTCAGGCGGGAGAAACCGCCCTCGAAAACCTTAAGATGCACATGCCCCAGGCACGCATGGAGTTGGAAATCTGGGGCAGCGATGAATTGCTCGCCGCAGCTGATCGGGCCGGTCCAAGGGTCAGCGTCAAGATGAAGGATGTTAAGTTGCAGCAACTTCCAAAGGGTACGGCCTGTCCGGGTTTTACGGGCTATGTTTCAGCCCGCTCCCTTATCGACGCGTTTTCGCGCAAAGGGCGTCTCGCACAGCACTTTTTTGCCGAAAACCCACGCCATTATCTCGGGAATGAAGAACGCTTCAATCCAGGCGCGGCTGGCCTTGAAAAATCTCTGAAAAACGGCAAGGGATCGCAGGTCCTGCTTTGTCATAACGGTGTCGTTATCACAGCTCGCCGAGCGACACTCTACAAAGATGGCAGTATCGAGATTGTCGCCCCAAACATTATCAATGGTTGCCAGTCTTGCTATACTCTCGATCATAACAGAAAACACCTTGATGGTGTCTATCTCCAGATCAAGGTGATCGCCACAGATGATGAAGCCCTGATTGACGCAGCTGTCATCGGCTCCAACACCCATGCTCAAGTGCATAATTACGACATGCTGGCACGCCGGACTGGTGTGCGGGCTCTTGAGAGCCGCTTTGTCGGCGGCACTGGTTTCAAGGATCACCTGTGGCTTGAGACCCGGCGTAACCAGAGGTTTGAAGGCAGTATTGGTGTTGATGGCTCACGCATTCTGTCACCGAGGCATCTGTTGCACGGCTTTGGAGCCGTCATTCAGCATATGCCGCATGCGGTGCACAGTGGTGCCAGCTCGTTCCTCGTCAAGGCCGAAAAAGAGGATATTTTTGCTGACTGGCATGATCCGACGATCTATCGCGCCATCGGTTGGCTCATCGTTACAGGGCGCAGATGGTCAAGAAGGCATGACATCAAATGGTGGGACCGTTACACCGGCTCCAACGGTGGCTATCCGGCACGCCATCAGTTTATCCATGCACTGTGGTATCTCACCGATGACACACCAGACGCCACCGGTGATGATGACATTCGCATTGGACGCATCACGCAGGACCGTTTCGAGCGGGTTATCCAGCGCCTCGTCAGCGATGGTGACAGGCTTGGTGACCTTGCTGGTGAAGCTGTTGACCGGGCGACGGGTGGCCGCAGGCTGAGTGCCAATCTGGCTCGCACTGCCGACTTCACGACGAAAGTGCTGGATGAAGTTGCGAAAATGAAGGTGTCTGCATAGTTTGTAAGTTGTACAGCATGCTACTTCGCTTTTGTCTATGATCCAGGATCAGGACAGGTATCTGATGCCTGTCCTGGCAACCTATAAATGTTTGATACATTTCCATGCAGAGTATATTTCCCCCCAATCGTAGGTATAATCCGACTGCTTATAAGTGTCGTTATAGGCAGGTAAGGTGATTATCAGCAGTTGAAAGCCGTCTGTCGGGTCTTTGAAAATGGCCGTAGTTCGGCAGATAGAAACTCACCTGAAATTGTGATGATGATTGTCCGTGCTGATACGCTTGCCAAGCCAAACATCCCCGCCATTTCCAATAACCCACTCTAGAACCAATGATTTTGTGCGCTTTGAGGCAATGGTTGTCATGTGCATAAGCTGTGGCATGTATTTGCGCGGCTGTCAAAGGGGCGCTAGACATGGAGAAAATCAAGGACATGCTCGTGATCAGGAATGATTGCGAAAAATCAGGAAAGGCGGGATCCATGCTGGATATTATCGAATGCGCTCGGGGCAAGCTGGATGATCCAATTATTCTGAAATGGGCGCTCAGGCGTTATGGTTATGCCGCAAAGTGCGCACCGGAACCGGCCAAAGCCATGGAGCGTGGATGGTTTGATGAAGAGACCATACGCCGCTGGGTGGAAGGGCCGGATACGGGCGAGGACATGCTGGCGGATTTACTGCGGGAATTACCTGCTCGACTGTTTGAGGGCGTCAAATATGAGATCCTTCAGCGTTGGCGGGAATGGGACGAGAGAATTGCTCACCATGCCATATCGGCGCTGCTTTTGAACCCGTCTGATGATGTAGTTGCCCTGTTTCGTACCTGTCTTGATGATGACCAGTGGGATTTTGCCAAGACAGGGGCGATAATCGAGGCGCTGGGGATGCTGCCCGAAAGAGATGCAGTCGAGCTGCTTTTAACAATCACTAATATACATAAAGAAGAATTACAAAAACAGGACAAAGATGACTGGGACAGGCGATATTTGTATGAGGATTTGCTGGAGCCGATGGCGGCTTTAAATATTGAAGCAGTGCCAAATCTGATCAAAAGTTGTGTTTACAATAGCTACGCAATGGGTAATCAGGCCGAACGTCTGTTGCAGAGAATTTGCAGTGCTCTGTTTGGTCACTACAGTTTTCTGGAGCAGGCCGAATATATCATGGAGGGCGATGAAAAGAGTTTTGCTTCCATGAAAGTTTTGTTTGAAGAAGATGCGCCGCTAAAAGAGTGCGACGAAATCCTTCAAGGCATTGATGCATGGCCAAAAGCCAAAGCGCTGCTCGAAAAATACGAAAAAGCATCCGACGCAACGCAGATAATGCTGCCTGTCATCAAGGCAATTGAGCCAATCGAGAATATTGACGAAGACATGAAGACATGGCTTGCCGTCATCGCGGTTCTTCATGCCTTTGAGCGTGAGAAAATCGATATTGACGGCCTGTCCATGGATGAGGCACTGGATATTCTGACCCTAGATTTGCGCGAGAACCGCCACCTGGATGGTTTGATCAGCCATCTGGGGACATTCGAACCATCGGTGCTTGTTGAGGCAGCCATCAAACGGGTGCCTTCTTTGGAATTTGGCTGGGGCAACCGGCATATGGCCAGGATGGCGGGCGAATTACGGCTTGTCGGCATGATTGACACCCTGATTGATTATATGGGCGCAAATGGTGGCGATGTTCAGGCCGAGGAGAGCAAGGATGCCCTTGCCAAAATTGGCGAACCGGCGCAAAGGGCGATTATCGAGCAGTGGGACGTGCTGGATTTCTCACAGAAAATATTCGCCCTTGGTGTTCTTCGGCAGGCTGGTGGCGCACTCACACTGGAATTTGCTCTAAAACATTTTAACGAAATGCTTCATGGCGTCGATGCCGACAAGGACGATGCTTATGAATGGGGCATGCTTGCCGAAGCTGCACCTGATATGCAAGCTCTCAAGCTGCTCGAAGAAAAAATGGGCCTGAAATTTGGCGTAATCGACGAGAGTTTTTATTGCCTGTGCGTGCTGCTTGGATATGAGTATGACGGCCTGGACAAAATCGGCGAGCGGATACTTGAAGAACGCAGGCTGTTTGATGAGAGACTCCAAAGTTTCCTGCTTGATGATCTGTTGGCTGGTCGTGATATTGTCGATCTGGCGCTCAAATGTGAAAAATGCGGCGATATCAACATTTATGAAATAGCCGATATCATTATTGGCGATGAAGAAAAGGATATTGACCAGCCTTTTGTCATGGACGAATTTCCTTGCAGCTCCTGTGGTGAGTGGGTGGATTTTGAATTTACCCAAAATGCGCATGTTGCAATGATGGCGTCTATAATGATGCTGTCACGGGACAGGGAGGCGGGTGAAAAATACTCTCGAAGCCCTGTGCGGTTTTATGATGTGGCTTACCGGGGTGAACTCAGATCTGCCGCAAATATTCTCAAGGAACTAAAGCAGGGGCTTTTTCAAAATCCGGACAGCATAGAGGATAATCTGCGGCTGGCGCGGGTATACCGCATCTTGAAACACTCGCAAAAGGCCCGGCTTTTTTATGACAAGTCCTTGAAGCTCAAGCCGGACAGTATGGAAGCCGGGCTCGGGCTGGCCTGCGCTCTTGATGATAGCTATGAGCCGGAACAGGCTTTTGACAGCTTGTGCGTCCTGCTTGAGCGTAAAGACAAATGGCAATATTTCCGGCTTGACGAACTCTCACCTAAATTGCTGGGTGATGAGTTCTTGAAACTGTACAGGAAATTGCGTAAGCAGCTCGACCGCAATGATCAGCCGGTGCTGTTGCCGTCGGCTTTTGAGCGAAGAGCCAGGAAAGTCGGGCGCAATGATCCCTGCCCGTGCGGGTCGGGCAAGAAGTATAAGAAATGTTGTTTGGGGAGGTAGATGCTAAAGTTTTGGAGGCAGACAAAAGCCTTGATCTTCGTTTCGCGCTAGTTGACGAAGACGAAAAATTGGAAATTTTGGCGCTTGAAAAAATACCATGTTACCAACTACCCGTTCTCGGCGCTGTTCACGATAAAGCCCCAAAGAGGCTGAAAAAGAGAATAGATGAGGGGGCGGAACTTTTCCCTCATTTGAAGGGGGCTTTCATACAAGAGCTAAGTCTCACCGCTCATGTTAGCCTGCGATACGGGAGATGTTGAATGCGCCGGATTGCTACTTGATGCGGGCTTTAACATTCGATGGCTGGGCTTGGAACGGGGCTGATTATTGTCTCGGTGCTGGCTTTCAGGGAGGTAAACGAAATGAAACTTGATATGGATTTGGTTCGGAAAATTCTTCTGTGGTTGGAAAGCGATCCAACGATCAAAAAGAGTAATGCAGAGGAAGTTGCTCTTGGGACAGCTTTTGAAGAAAAAATGGTTGAGATAAAATTGTCATTTGATGGACAAGGATGCAATTTTCTGGATGGTAGTGAATTTGACGGAGAATCTAAGGATAAAGTCCTTTACCACTATCGAAAGCTTTTAGAGGCTGACTTCGTGAATGGTCAGGATGAGGCTGATTTTGTCAATATATTGGACATTTCCTTCACTGGTCACCAGTTTCTGGATGAAATCAGAGATGATGAGGTTTGGCGGCGAACAAAAGAAGGGGCCATGAAAATCGGCAGCTTCAGTATTGAAACACTGCGAGATGTGGCCAAGGCTATTGTGAAGAAAATGATAAAAGACTGGACTGATGGTGAACTGGAAATCTGACATTTGTCAGGCTCGTTATCTTTCGTCATCATCAGACTTGCCTCAATGATCCAATTCTACTTTTCGCCGTGGTTTTACTTGAAGGGATGCTAACGATATGCAGGTTAAAACACCGAACTTGGAAAAACATCTATATCCCCAATCCATGGCTTGATGTCGATTAGCGGTGTGCCGTCGAGGCAGTCGATGGCATCTATGGTGATTTTGCCTGTCTGTTTGTCAATGTCAAGAATACGCACTGTGGCAATCGCCACCGGATTTGGGCGGACAGGTGAGCGCAGGGAGAAAACACCTCTTGGGCCGGGCTTATGGCGGCTTTTATGCCTGTTATTGGGGCTTTGCACAATCAAGTCGCGGCGCGCCTTGTCCATCCAGTAAAGCACAATGGCGGCCTGGTACTTTTCCAGCCCGTCAAGTCCCGCGCGCCATACTTCATCCAGTTCAATACTTGCGCTTTGTCCGCGCTCTCGCGCTTGTGCCATGTTTTTTGGACATTTCTTCCGGCTTTCCCATGGCGATCTGATCAGGCCGATAAAGACTACGGCGGCGTCCTTAGCTGTTTCTGCCGGGTCGAACGGCAGGGCGATTTCGCCCTGTCTTTGCCCATTGTTGCGAGGTTCATTTTGTTTCTTGTTATCAACCATGCAGTTTTATTGTCGAGTAGACTTTAGCCATCAGCCGTTTTTCATATTTGCCAGACATATGGCGCATCACCTTGCCTTTGTCTTGTGACAATCGCACGCCAATAGACTTGTATTGTGCGAGAACCTGATCTCGAAACTCAAGCTCCAGATTTATGTCAGCAAGGCACAGGTCGATCATCTCCCTGAAACGGCCGATATCTTCCCTGTCATACTCCTCCAAAAGCATGGGTTCGAGCGCGGCATAGCTCAAATCATCCTGTGTCTCTAAAAGGTTCCAGCAGGTCGCCTTGACCGCCTCCTTGTTTATCCCGCCCTTCCAGTGAATGGCCTCGACGGATTCGGGCTTGCATTTGAACATCACCCGTTCGAGTGAGGGCGTCGTGACATACCACACGGTTCCCTCCAAACCATTCAACCTGTCCTCCTCGGCTGGTGAAATCTCAGCCTCAAGTTCACTACGGATACGGGCATATTCCTCAACCGGATCATGATCCGCCTGCAAGGTGCCGTGATGTCTGGCGCTGGGCACCGGGCCTAAATCGAGTTCAAATGGAGGGCGGCAATTTCCCTGCCGGTCAACGCCAAACAGAACCGCACAATCAAGCGGGTTTTCATAGGTCATCAGGTGAAGATTGCGCGCGCCGTACAGCTCAAAGCTGATAGCGCAGTCATTTTTGTCTGCGAGAGTGGGGATATCCGTATAAAGCTCCAGCATCTCGCGCCACATATCGAGGAACGCGCCCCATTTGCCATTGCGCAACACCGGGTATAGCCGCAATTTATACGTCAGATGCTCGTTGTTGTCGGCATCCTTGTAGCGATAGGCCAGCACATTGGTGCCATCCAGCTTCTCGAAAATATCGATCTTGCTGATCGGCGGGAAATGAAACTGCCCGGATTTGCCAAACGGATAATGCAGCTTGGGAGTTGCATGTATGAGTTGGGGAGCGCTATGCTCATCAACACGCAATATCGCGACAGCCCCATACAGGTGATTGGGCTTTCGCGACAAATATCCTTCCAGACGCAAACCTGCAAATGGATCGGTAACATCAAATGGCTGCAGCCATTTGTCTTCCAGTCCAGTTAAATTCCGGGCCAGTTCCAGATCGGTCAGATTTGTGGCATTTTGCAAGGACGTATCTTTGGGCATATAAAATCCTTTTGGGCAAGCGGCGAGCGCAAGCTGACCTCAACAAGCTATTTCACTGCAGTAATTGAATCTTCCCTCAATGCTTCTCAAATACGGCATCCAGATCAGGGGCATCAATGACACGCTCTCCCCAGTTCGTTAGTGTGTCAGCATCGGCTTTGCCAATACGTTCCTTCACTCGTTCAGGCAAGGGGCCAAAGCGAAGCTCCAGCATTTTTGAAAGCATACCTGCCACTCCTTCGGTCTTGCCCTCGGCCTTGCCCTGTTTGTAGCCCTGTTCAATCCATTCATCCACTACACTTCCCATAATCTTTTCCCTTTTCTCCAACGCTACATCCAGCACCAACCCGTCGATTGTTTTCCGGCTGATCCTATCGCGCCATTTTCTTATAACATAGCGCAGGATAGTGATAATATCCACCGGCTCCAAATGATGCAACTCTGCCATGATTGTGCCTGTGTGGTCGAGAAAGTCGGATCGTTGGATATGTTTCATCACCGTCAAAAAGGCACGCAGCCGCTGATCGCTGGACAAATCCCCATCATCAATTTCGCTCAGGTCGATGAGCATATACTCAAAATCGGGCAGATAGGGGGCGAGCTCATCGCGGGCATCCTCACACATAGCAGCAAAGCTGGTCGGTATATTCCAGCGCCGGACACCATGATAAACAACTACCGGCAAAATACGCGGCAGCGGTGTTTCTCCCTGCTTTGACAGGCTCTGCCATATTTTGTTCATGTAGCGCTGTAATTGCAGTGCCGTTCCCTTGTCCGGCGCGCTTTTATGATCGGCAAGCACGTAGATATAGGCAGCCCCGCCGTGTTTGAGACCGACCTTGTATAAAAGGTCGGAAAAATGTTCTGACAAAGCCTCATCAACAAATGAACCCGGCACCAGTGCAGGAGGCTCATCGCCAAGCAGGGCAGCCAGCTTGCCGGGCAGGCGCTCACGCAAAAACAGACCCATGGTGTCGGGGTCTTTTAACAAATGCTTGAAAAAGCGATCATGTATCGGCCCGGGTGATTTGCTCATTTTCCCTCCATTTGTTCCCAGAATCTGTATTTGAGGCCGTGCAGTTTTTTAACGTCTGCGAAAAAAGTAGCGTGACTGTCGATATCCTCTCCTTCTATTTGCGCTGCCAGACCTTCGCAAAAGCCAAGGTCGCGGGCGGCATATTTGTAGTATCTGGTGTCGGCGCGCTTTAAGACAGACATGACAAGGCAGCGGTAGACAAGGGTTGCCGCAACCTGGTGTTTTTCAGACAAATGATCGGCCGCCTCGCCCAGTGTTTTGGTTCTGTCACCGTCCAGCTCCTCGTGACGCGCCAGCACCAGAGCATTGGCGTCCTCAAGCTCAGGCCGCCTGACAAGGAAGCCAAGCGCCGTGGTGGCATCACTATATTTACCGGCGACCTCAATGGCCTTGCGTTCGGCCTCGAAATCCTCAAAATCCGGCAGGCGTTGGAGATAATCTTGCAAGTGCGTCTCGTTTAAACTTTCCTCAAAATACTGCCAGCGTTGCGCCTGCGCCTCGTCTCCCCGGCCCAATGCTTCAAGCGCCTTGATGCGTAAATCGATAGCATCATGGCTTGTATGCCATCTCGACACACGCGCCTTGTCAAGCCATTCAAGCGCCTCTTGCGCCCGGCCTGCATCAATCAGCCGACGTGCTACCTCTGTTGCCTCTGTGTCGGTCCGCTGGGCTTTTTCAACGGCCCATATGAAAGCATCTACGTCATTTTCAGCATCGGCAAGCTGTTGCAACTGACGGCAAAAATCGTAACTGCTGGAACTGATATTGTGTTCTTCTCCCTTTGCTTGATCAGGAATATTTTCAAGCTCTTTTACAATCCGCCTTTTGAGAGTTTTACGCCCCTTTTTGCCCAGCGCCTTACAAAATGCGGCGACAAACTCTCCCCTGATGCCATAAGCATCCTGTTGTGCGGCGATAAAAACGCGGTCAGCCAGCGCCTTGACATCGCGGTCCTTGACCTTTGCCCAAAGAGCGCCAAGATCCTCTATCGCTTGTTGCAGAACTGTAGCGACCATGCCGGAACTGTCATCGACGCGCTCATAGACCACTTCGGACAGATCGACGAACTGCCACATGCGCTCCGCTGCCAGTGCCGGGTCCGCTGCTGCAATATCGTCCGTAATCACTTTGCGCAGATTGTCCAGATCGCGGGCAAAGTCAGGATTTTCCTGCCAGTCGATAAAGGACTGCGATCGGGCAATATGGCGGATGCGCTTAGCTATAGTCTTGTCGAGACTGCCTACGCCATCAAGCGCGGCAAGGCGCATCTTCACCCTCTGGCGCAAATATTTGTCATTGTCGCAAGCTTCTTCCACCAGTTCTGCCAGAGCCTCAGCCCCAAGCAATAGCAGCTTTTCAACTGTGACCTGTTTTTCCCGCGCCATTGACCAGCCTCCCTAATTCAGACAGCATTTTTTGTATTTTTTACCGGAACCACAGGGGCATGGATCATTGCGTCCGACCTTGGGCGTTTTGCGCGCCATGACCGGTGTGCCCTTTGGAAGGACATGTTGGGCGCGCTGTTTTTGCCAATACTGATTGATAGCAACCACCGACATGGGAATGAGGCCAGCGGATTGTTTGGCGTATTTTTGGAGTTCTTCCTCGGGAAAATCAAAAATGGATTTGTCGTCCTCTTTGACAAATATATGGATCGGTATCATCATCGCCAAAACATCTTCGTCTTCCATATTTTCCAGCAGTGGCAGCCATGCTTCAAAGCGCAGCTCCATGCCGCTCCAGAACCCCTGCGCCCAGGCATCAGGCATGGGATGGCCGGATGGATGGTATAGAAAAACCGGCGCATAGGACGGCTCCCGGGCTGAAACCGTGTCCAGAATGGTGTTATAGCGGTCGGTGATAATCCCGGTTATTTGCTGCGCCTGATCAAGATCGTCATATATCGGCTGTTCATCTCTCCAGATGGCGGGCATCCACTCGCTCGGCATGATCAGTTCCGGGCCAACGGCAATGGCTGTAAGAAAGCCGTCCAGCTCGGACAGCATCATGCAGTTTTCGGGCGCATCATCCGAGATTAGAAAGTGGTTTAACTCTTCAAGCCCTATTTTTATCAGTTCGTCTCTGGATTGTTCTAACATGATTGTTGCCGCCTTTTTTCTTTCCCCGTTTCAACTCCCAAACGCAACATTCTGTTGGCTGATGGAATATGGTTTTAGGATGCGGATTTGTCGGGCTGGGTCAAGGGCCTTGTCGCGTAGCGATGCGCAGCACCCTTGAGGCTGACTGGC
>JAKIUO010000201.1 GCA_021647535.1 Hyphomicrobiaceae bacterium | reverse complement strand
AAAGCCAGGCCCAGCTTGCCAAACGCAAAAAAACTCTGGCGCGCTATGATCTTTATCGACAGATCAATGCCGAGCAGCAATCAAGAATTGTTGCGGACATTATCAACGAAGAAGCACTTGAGATTGCCTTGAGGATCGGCCTTCTTCAAACACCAAAAGAGCTGGCCGAAAAAAGCATTGACGAACTGGTCCCCGCTCTTGATCTGGCACTCTATGCCACTGATGGGGAGGGCAGCTCTATTCTTGCCCGCGAACTTGAGGCATGGCCGAAAACTTTAAACCAGAACGAACGGATCATGTTCGAGGCTATGAGCCACTCGCTGTTTTCTATTTTTGAGGTGGTGGGCAAGCATGAGATTGCCGGTCTTGTTATGCGCGATCTGTTCAGCGATGAAGAGCTGTGGGTGGTCGACCGGGGACTGGAAGCCAATGCACCTGATGGTTTGAAAATAGCCATCAGACTGATCAATCCGGGGGAGTTCTGGATGTCGACCGGAGGCAATGTCATACTCGACGAAAATATGCTTGAGGAAATCAGGCAGGCATTTCCGGTTGAAAGGGGGCAACATCCTCACCCCGACCGCCTTGCCGAATTTGTCTTCAAATCCCATTTTGCCCGTTCACATAATGATTAACCCCCTTGATGATTGAACCTTGTCGCAAGATCAATGCAGAAAATCATACCAATCGCCCTTAATATTGACCCATTGCATGGGATCATATCTAGGGCGGTTGGTATCAGGGAGGCTCTGTCAGAAATCAAAAAACTGGCCAGCAACCAGCCGGAACCAGGCAACACACAACGAAGACAGTTCTGTTTCCGCCACCTACCGCTGCACCGCACAGGCCTGGAATGTCAGCTCGATTGCCACCGTCAAAAGCTGGCTGGATCAGTTGGAGGCCGAAGGCTATATCGAGAGAATGTCGAGCACAAGAGGGCAAACCATCCGGATATTGAAGACAGCGTGAAGGAGAAAAGCTGGCATGCCTCTCCGAAAATGCCATTTGCAACGCTCTGCCGCCTGTTCTATTTGTTGAACAGAATTTCAGGCAACAGGTGGGCGTATGGCATATATTGAGTTTGGTAATAGCTGGTGGGGCGCGAAGTGGCTGGATGCGCTGATTGATACGGATTATTCCAACCGGCTGCCGCGTGGCAAGCGGTATGCGCGCAACGGTTCGGTTAAAAAAGTCGGCATATCAGGTGTTACAGTTTCGGCGGATGTCAAGGGCTCGCGGCCACGGCCTTACAAGGTGAGGGTTTCGTTACCCAAATTTACAACCAAAGATAAAAAAGCGATCGTGGAAGCGGTGATCGACAACCCGCTTATTCTATCGCAACTGCTGGCCCGCCGCCTGCCACCGGCCCTGTATGAGGTGTTTGAAGAGAAAAACATTCCGCTGTTTCCCGATAGCTGGGACGATATTTCGGCCAATTGCTCCTGCCCGGACTGGGCCGCCTGCTGCAAGCATATCGCCGCAGTAATCTATCTGATCGCCAATGAGGTCGACAAAAACCCGTTTCTTTTATTCGAGTTGCATGATTTCGATATTTTTTCGGCGCTGGTCAAAAAAGGTTTTTCGATTGAGAAACATTCGGGCGTTGCGATTGCCTCACCCAAGCAGCTAATTCTGAAAAGAATACCGCCAAAGACAAAACCGCTTACGCGCAAAAAACGCGATGAACTGCTTGGCGGGCTTGATTTTTCAACCATTCCGCCTGTTCGCGACGAGCTGCTATTACTGCTTGGCGACAAACCACTTTTTTACCCCTACAAGGATTTTAAACCGCTTTTGGAGAAGGCGCTCAAGCATTTTGCCCGGATGGCAATCAAGGAAATGCGAGAGTTAAAGGCAGGGCTGGAGGAAAAAAGCACAGATACCATATTCACTGATGCACGGATCAGCATTTCCAACGTCCTTGACCTGACCGGCCTTGAGCTTGCGGCCCAGGATGAAACCTGGTTTGCCGACAACTTCGACGATTTTTTCGATCTGCTTGCAATGCTGTTCGCCATCCCGCGCAAGCAGATCCGTTCACACCACCACCGCGCAGTAACCCTTTCGCTACTGGTGCATTTTGCCCTCAAACTGCTTGAACAGGGCGCGGTTCTGCCAGAGATATTGAGCGTCTCCAAGGGCCATCATATCCGCTGGGTGCCCGCGCTTATCAGCCCGCAGGTGGCGCAGATTTTCGATACTATCTGCGAGCTATCGCCCGATGATCTGGTGACAAAACCCAAACTTGCCAAGACGGAGCAGGTCAAAACCATGCTGTCGGGCATTTTGAGCAACTATATCCAGCAATTCGTCCTCTCTCTTTCCAGCGTTCCCAGCGATGAGATCACCAGAATATTTTTTGATGGGCATATCCTTAATAAATCCAAAAAATTCGAGCAGCAGGAGGTGGCCGAAAATATCGCCCTGTGGCTGTCGAGCTTTCATATCGCATCCAAAACTTACGTGCCTTTGGTCAAGGTCGATGAGACAGATGGCGGATTTTCCATGGAGCTGATGGTCGAGGATCGCAAGCAGGATATGAAAACCCCAATCCCCCTCAAAAAAATCCTCAAGCTGAAAAAGTATGCCGCCGTCAAATACGACATATTGAAAGATGTCACCCTGCTGGCTGATTATCTCCCCGAAATCTCTGATTTTCTGGCGTCAGGCGGCGAGACATGCCTAAAATTCACCCCGGCTGCATTTGAAGATGTGCTGTTCCGCCATCTGCCGACCCTGAAGTTGCTCAACATACCGATCCTTTTGCCCAAGGGCCTCAACCATCTGGTGCGCCCTCATATGAGCGCCCGGGTGACCAAATCAACCAGCGAGAGCACCAAAACCTATCTGTCGCTTGATGATATGTTCAGTTTCCAATGGCAGATAGCGATTGGTGATCAGATAATGTCGCGTAATGAGTTTGAAAAACTGGTGCGCGGGCTGTCGGGCATCGTCAAGATCAAGGATCAGTTCGTTTATATCGATCAGACGGAAATCGCCAAAATCCTCAAAAATCTTGAGAATGAGCCACGCCTGACCTCAAAAGAAGCTTTTAAGGCGGTACTGGCCGGGGAATATAAGGGCGAGGCGCTCAAGCTTGATGATGAGGTCAAGGTGATGATCCACGAGATGATGAACGCTGACCCGCTGCCCGTACCCGATGGTTTGCAGGCGACCTTGCGCGATTATCAGCATCGCGGTTTTGAATGGCTGTCGCGCAACGCCCGGCTGGGTTTTGGCTCGCTGATCGCCGATGATATGGGCCTTGGCAAGACCATCCAGATTATCACGCTGCTGTTGCAGATGCTCGATGAAGGGCGGCTTGACAAAGCACCGGCGCTAGTTGTGGTGCCGACCACGCTTTTGACCAACTGGCGGCGCGAGGCCGATAAATTCGCTCCCGACTTGCACGTCCACATCTATCACGGAGCGGCCCGCCAGTTCAAAACCAAAGGCGTGCATGTTTTCCTGACCACTTATGGCTTGCTACGCCGTGACAGTGCAAAATTCGCCAAACCGAAATGGGCCGCAATAATTATCGATGAGGCTCAGGCGATAAAAAATCATGGTACGGCACAAACCAAAGCGGTCAAAAAGATCAAATCTGACCTTCGCATCGCCATGACCGGCACCCCGGTCGAGAACCGCCTGACAGAATATTGGAGCATATTTGATTTTCTGAACAAGGGCTATCTCAAGGGCGTCAAAACATTCAAATCCGAGTTCGCCATGCCGATTGAGGTTGACCGCAACCAGCAGCAACTGGCGCTGTTTCGCAAGATCACTGCACCCTTTATTCTGCGCCGGATGAAAACCGACAAGAGCATCATCAAAGACCTGCCAGACAAGATCGAGATTGACCAGTATTGCCAGCTGGAGAAGGAGCAGGCGGCGCTCTATCAGACCACCATGGACCAGATCATGGAACAAATTGAGCAGGAGGATGACATTGCCCGGCACG
Organism: Hyphomicrobiaceae bacterium; assembly: GCA_021647535.1. Taxonomy (GTDB): domain Bacteria; phylum Pseudomonadota; class Alphaproteobacteria; order Rhizobiales; family JAKIUO01; genus JAKIUO01. Next base: position 1,062 of record JAKIUO010000201.1, on the reverse strand, counting down.
GACTGGTGCTAAAACTGATCACTGCACTCAAGCAGATCTGCAACCACCCTTCGCATTTCCTCAAACGCAAGACCATGAATGCCGAGAAATCCGGCAAGACTGCGCTGTTGATGGAGCTGATGGGCAATATGGCCGCCAATGAAGAGAAACTGCTGATTTTTACCCAATACACCCAGATGGGCAATCTGCTGCAAAGGCTGATCGGCGAGCAATTCGGGCTTGAACCTTTGTTTCTGCATGGCGGTCTGACACGTAAAAAACGTGACCAGATGGTCGATGATTTTCAGACCCAACCATATGTCAAGACCATGATATTATCACTCAAGGCGGGGGGCACCGGACTTAATCTGACCGCTGCACAAAATGTCGTGCATTTCGATCTGTGGTGGAACCCGGCGGTGGAGGCGCAAGCCACCGACCGCGCCTACCGCATCGGCCAGACCAGCAATGTCATGGTTCATCGCCTGATTACCAGAGGCAGTTTCGAGGAAAAAATCAACGCCATGCTCAAAGACAAGCGCGAGCTGGCCGACATGGCCGTCTCGCAGGGCGAAAAATGGATCGGCGAATATTCCAACAAAGACCTGCGCGAGATCTTTGCATTGGAGTGATGGATCAAACCAGTTTTTTCTCCAGTTTGAGTTTGCGCTTTTTTCAGTCGGGCATGACCGTTTCAAGCAATGTATAGAATTTCGAACTGTGGTCCTTGTGCTCAAGGTGGCAGAGCTCGTGGGTGATCACATAGTCTATGATCTTTCGGGACTGGACACGTAGATCAATAGAAAATGGCTGTGTCATAACGACTTACCTCCATGAAGTAAGTGAACTACAAAACCATAGACGAGGGAATCTTAAAAGCGACTCCGAGTGAACGCAAACTGCTCTAGCCGCATAGGCGCCAAGTTTAGACATTTCTATCCGTCATTCCCGCGCAGGCGCACTAGTGTCCGGTTAAGGGGTTTGCACTCTTGGAAAAGGGTAGAGTTGCCAATCTTTTGGAGTAAAGTCAGGTTATCAAGACTTGATTTTACAAGAAAGGCAACTCTGATGTTCAGATCTAGC
>JAKIUO010000005.1 GCA_021647535.1 Hyphomicrobiaceae bacterium | reverse complement strand
AGGACCGCCGTAATGACGTCGTCAGGGCGCACGGTGCAAGAGGCTTTGGAAACCTTGTTGCCGTTCACCCGGATTTTCCCTTCCTTGACAAGTTTGGTGGCCTTTGAACGTGTTTTGACCTTGCGGGCAAACCACAAATATTTGTCGAGACGAAGAGAAGGGACGTGTTCCGGGCTTGGGCTCATGACTATTTTTTCTGCTTTTCCAGTGCTTTTTTCAGATCACCAAGCGCGGCACAAGGGCTGTGAGGATCGGCGCGTCTTGGTCTTGGCCTTGAAGGGCGATTGGGTGCGCCGCCTTTTTTACCGGCACCAGCGTGTTTTTGCTCACGACGCGGCGGACGGCCTTTTTTATTTGTATTTTTTTGCTCACGGCGTTGTTGTGGTCGGCGATTGTCCGAGCGGTTCTGACGTTGCGGGCGTGTATTTTGAGCGCGTTTTGGACGCCATATCTCTTCGAACTGCTCTTCTGGCTCTGTTTCTTCCTCTGCTTTTTGTGCAGGGATAGTCACAAAACTGCTGAGCGCTTCAAGGGCGGCGCGCGAGGCTTTTTGAGCGTGTGGGCTGTCGGTTTTGACAATAATTTTTTTGCGTTCCAACGCAAAGCCAAGGGTCGGCAGAATGTCTTTCATTTCCTCCCAGCTACAGCCCAGAATGGACAGCATATCAGCCTGCACCAGAAAGCCGCCATGGCCGGTTGCGCCGACGGGCTGGGGGTCAGTTGATTTTTGATTGCGCCAGATGATGAGCGGTCTGATCTGTTGATCGAGGCGCTCCAGCATGTCCATGCGCACGACGCGCGGGCCACAGGGCTGGAAACCGGCGGTGCGATAATATTGTTGCGGCAGTTTCTTGTCATTGACATCAGAGGTCAGGCCCGCACGTGGCGGCTCGGGCAGATCATAGGGGTCGATCTTTTGGTCTGACTGATCATGTAGCGCCCAGAGCAGCAATAAAAGTTCCGCAGCGGCCGGTTTCAGCAGAGCGGGAATAAAGACGTTAAAGGCCCCAAAGCGCACACCATATTTGCGCAATTGTTTGCGGGCGGGCTGATCGAGCTGGCGCAGATCATGGGCGATGTCCATTCTTTTCAGACTGCCCAGATTTTCAATGAGCTGAAAGGCGATGCCGCGCGACAGGCCGGTGAGTTCGGGGGCGGTTTGCAGTTCAACAAGCGGCTTGAGGACCTCGCTTGTAATGGAGACAATAAAGCTTGTGAGGCGTTTGGCAATGCGCTCCTTGTCTGCCGGGGCGAGATGTTCGTCGGCAAACAGATGGGGGGCCGGGGCGAGGATATTGTCGGCGCGCGTCAGGCGGCCAATCACTTCCCCTTCAAACAGGATATTGCCAGTGCGTGACAGGGTGAAAGCGCTGTCCTTGGAGGAGATCAGCGTTTCGGCCTTTTTGGCCAGCTCTCCGGCCAGAATTTTGGCTGCCGCATTGCGTACAGCCTTGCCTTCGCGACCCTGGGCGCTGCCATCGGGGCTATAGCAAAAGCCGTTGAGGCGGCCTACAAAATGATTTTCCACGTGTATATACCCCTTCTTGTCGATCTCCGCGAACAGCTCTTCTTCATCCCTTAAACGACGCATCAGGGTAGAGGTTCGGCGATCGACAAAGCGTTTTGTCAGTTTCTCGTGCAAAGCGTCTGATAGGGCGTCTTCTATCGCATGTGTGCGCTGTTGCCAACTCTTTGGATCACCAAGCCAGTCCGGGCGGCTGGAAACGGAGGTCCAAGTGCGTATATGTGCAATGCGATTGGCCAGCGTGTCAATATTTCCGCTGATATCATTAGCATGGGCCACCTGGCGTTCAAACCAGCTCTCGGGAACCACACCCTTGTCGCTCATGATGTATTTATATATGGCCGCAATAATGTCAGCATGTTGTTGCGGCGAAACATTGCGATAATCGGGCAGCTGGCAGACTTCCCACAGGCGTTTGATGGCCTCAGGGCTTGTCGCCAGCGCCTGGACTTCGTCATCCTTGCACAAGGTCTCAAGAGCCAGCACATCATCACTCATGCGCGATTTGACGAGAAAGGGCAGGTCGGGCGAACGTTGCAAACAGGCGGCAAGGGCGTCCAGCGATGAAAAATCAAGCGCGCTGTTGCGCCATTGCGCGGTTTTGATCTGCGGAAAATAATGTTCTTCAAGCTGGTCAACAAGGCGCTGGTCAAAGGGTTCGACATTGGCGGTGACGCCAAATGTGCCATCATTGATGTGACGTCCGGCGCGTCCGGCAATCTGTGCCAGTTCGGCGGGTTGCAAGGGGCGGTGGCGTTCGCCATCAAATTTGCGGGCACCGGCAAAAGCCACATGATCGACATCGAGGTTGAGCCCCATGCCAATGGCGTCGGTGGCGACGATGAAATCAACATCCCCGGATTGATAAAGCTCGACCTGGGCATTTCGCGTGCGTGGTGACAAAGCCCCCATGACAACGGCAGCGCCGCCACGCTGGCGGCGGATCAACTCGGCAATGGCGTAGACTTCGCTGGCTGAAAAAGCCACGATGGCGGTGCGCCGGGGTAGCCGGGAGATCTTTTTCTGCCCGGCATAGGAAAGCTTTGAAAGGCGGGGGCGCGAGATGATATTGAGGTTGGGAACGAGTTCGCAAAGCGTGTTTTTGATGGTGTCAGCCCCGAGCAGAAGCGTCTCATGGGTGCCGCGCATATGGATGATGCGATCCGTAAAAACATGGCCACGTTCAAGGTCGGCGGCCAGCTGCACCTCATCAATGGCGATGAGATCGACCTTGATATCGCGCGGCATGGCCTCCACCGTGCAGACATAATAGCGTGGGTTCTCGGGTTTTATTTTTTCTTCGCCAGTGATCAGCGCGACATTTTTGGGGTCGGTGTGCTGGCAGATGCGGTCATAGACCTCGCGGGCCAGCAGGCGCAGGGGCAGGCCGATCATGCCGGATCCATGACCGAGCATACGCTCAATGGCGAGATGCGTTTTGCCGGTATTGGTCGGCCCCAGAACCGCCGTTACGTGGCGCACAGGAAAGGCTTTTTGGGCGGACGATTTTGGGTAGGACATGTATACCCCCGTTTTTGACGTTTAGTGTCTGAGCGAATATTATCAACGAATAATATTCGCTCAGACACTAAAAAGCGGCACTGATGCCACGCTTCAGTTTGTTTCGATTGCGATTCTTGCTTTTGTTCTTTGCATTGGTCTTGCGCTTGCGCTTGCGCTTGCCCTTGCTCTTGGTGCTGGATTTTGCAGCTATTTTGTTTTTGTTTTTGTTTTTGCGCCGTTTTGAACTTTTGGCTGGCGTGAAATTCTCAATTAAAGCAGCGAGGTCGAGCTCTTCGATGACCTCTATGGCTTTTTTCTTTTTCAGCCAGCACAACTGTCGTTGGCCTTTTTCGGGCCAGTCGAGATATTGAGCGCTGACCCGCAAGGGGTAGACCGTCACATCGCAATTTATTTTCGAGCCATCCTCCAGCTGTTTGATATAGCTGAAGCGACCAATGGACTTTTTGCCAATACGGCCCTTTAGTCCGGCTTCCTCATAGGCTTCCAGAGCGGCCACTTCTGGACCTGACATCGCAGCTTCGGGCCAGCCCTTGGGGATGATCCAGCGGCCAGAGCGCCGTCTGGTGATGAGCAGCACATCCACCCGCTCGCCGCTTTGCATATAGGGGAGAGCGGCATATTGTTGTCTGGTTTTCATACAGGAATGATTATCTCACCAGAGCGATCTGGCGGCCCCGACCAGTGCGAATATTAAAGCGTATTAGATAGGCGTCAGCCGTGCCGATGGGAAGCGGGAGAATAAAACGATAGGGCGCATAGTTGCGGCTCTTTGGCAACGGCATCAACCACATTTCAATATTGCGGTTTTTGATCATGAATTTGATGTCTTTTTTGTGAGCCTTGTAGCCTGAAATGGGCTGGTATTTGACGCGGCAGATGATGACCGGACCAGAATAGCCGCCGGATTGATGTCGATTGACCCGCACAGATCGCTTATAGCTCAGTTTCAGGTTGAAGCGTTGTTTGCCATCATAAATGGGTATGGTGCGCGCGCAGGCCGAGCGATGTGAGCGGCCTTTGCGCGAAATCAGCATGAGCGCACTCATCGGGTCCATGGCACCGCGCAGGTGGGCTTTGGCGACCGGTACATAGGCAGTGGACAGCGGTTTGTTGGGGATGCGGCTGACATGAGTGATGTTACGGCCAGAAAACTGCATATCGACGGTGCCGCTTTTTTTGCCACTGCGAAAGGCAAAATGATAGTTCGATGGACGCGGTTGCGCATTTCTTATGGAGCCTGTGACGCGTGTGATGCCTCGCCAGTTCAAAGAGTTAAACAGTGAACTTAAAAGCGGCACAGCCAGTCTTGTACTGGAATCCATCTTGTAGGTACGGCCCTTGATCGTAGAGTTGAAATGCAGTTTTCCAAGTTGCAGGCCGTTATATTTGACCATATAGGTTCCCGAAATCTTCGAGTCTTTGAGCTGGGCGTGAGCGGGGGCGTTCCAGAAGGCGATAGACAGGAGCGCGGCCATCACAAAAGGCCAGTTTTTGGTAAAAACGGGTCTATTGAAAAGTTGCGAGGCAGTGTCGATAGAGGCAGTGTCGATATAAGAAATAGCCATTTCGGCCTTACTCCAAATATTATTTAAATTCACGTGCTGTATGGGGGCAGCTTTGTGATGGTTTTCTGGTCCCGTTTACTTATGATTTCATACTTTTTGGAGCACAAAATACACATCTGCCGGGGACCACGTATCAATTTGAGTATAACCCAAACTTTGCTCATTAGGGCCATAAAATTTGATTGGGTCAATTCTATGGCTCTGCTGTTATGGGGGTATTTGGGTTACCATCCCGTTAGAGGTGTTTTTTTTGCTTGCGCAAAGCGGCTTGTTCGCCGTGATTTCAGGACTTTTATGGGGCTTGACGATGCGCTCCTTCCCAACTATAAGTTGGCGCTTGTCCCGTGAGCGCTTCGCGGGTTTTTGGGTTGAAAGGTGCTATCAGCCCACTAAAATTACGATATTTTGAGCCAATGGAGCTATAATCATGTCGAGAGTATGCGAACTTTCCGGCAAAGGGGTCATGAGCGGCAATAATGTTTCTCATGCCAAGAACAGAACGCGTCGTCGTTTTTTGCCAAATTTGTGTCAGGTTACACTGGCCAGCGATCTGCTTGGAGCCACTTTCCGGTTTCGCGTCAGTGCCAAAGCCTTGCGCTCGGTCGAGCACCGTGGCGGGCTTGATCCTTATCTGCTGAAAGCCAGCGATAATGAACTGTCGCTAAGCGCACGTCGCGTCAAGCGGCTGATCAAAAAGAAAAAGGCGGCTGTCGCCACAAGCTAGCGACCAGCCTGATTAAAATTGAGCACCGACCATATTACGGCCTTCCCGATCAAGGGGAGGGCCGTTCTTTTTGTGCCTGAAAAGCTTTGTTAGAGCAAAGCTTTGTTGAAACTTGCGGGGGAAAGTTATGCGTCCGGCAGGAAGACTTGCAGCAGCCATTGAAATTCTTGAAAATCATGCGAGCGCCGATTATCCGGCGCGTCTCGTGCTCTCGACTTGGGCGCGTGGCAATCGCTATGCTGGTAGTAAGGACCGCGCCGCCATCGCCAATCTGGTGTTTGACGTGTTGCGCCGTTCGTCTTCCTATGGCGCTTACATGGGCAGCAAATCGCCGCGTGCACTGGCGCTGGCGGCCTTTCTGGAGGGCTGGGGCCATAGCCTTGATGAGCTCGATGAAATGTGTGATGGCGGGCAATATGCGCCTGCTGCGCTGAGCGATGAAGAAAAAACCGGGCTGCGCGCTCTGGCTGAAAAATCACCCCCTGAAGCCCCTACTGAAACTGAAACCCCTGCTGAAACTGAAACGGCGGCGGCGCTTGCCGATGTTCCGGCCTGGCTCTATCCTGCGCTCGAACAGGCTTTTGGTGATGGCGCTCTTGCTGAGGGGCAGGCGATGGCGCAACGCGCGCCTATTGATCTGCGGGTCAATCGGTTGAAGGTCAAGCGCTCAACCGTGCTCAAACAGCTCGATGATTTCGAGCCTGCAGAGTGCGCCGAGCTGCCAGATGCCGTGCGCATTTCTCCCCCACAGGGACCAGATAAAAGCCCGCGTCTTGAAGGGCTGGACGGCTATAAGCGTGGCTGGTTTGAGGTGCAGGATCTGGGATCGCAAATGGTCTCGGCGCTGAGCGGTGTCAAAACCGGCCAGCAAGTACTGGATCTGTGCGCTGGCTCGGGCGGCAAGACGCTGGCCATGGCCGCCATGATGGGTAATAAAGGGCAAATTCACGCCTATGACAGTCAGTCCAAACGCCTGTCGCCCATGAGTGAGCGGCTGCACCGGGCGGGCGCTCATAATGTGCGTATTCTGCCCTCTGGCAATCAGGGCGCCCTCGACAAGCTTGATGATAAAATGCAGGTGGTGCTGGTCGATGCACCGTGCACCGGTTCGGGCACCTGGCGGCGCAAGCCAGACAGCAAATGGCGCTTGACCAAGGCTCAGCTGGCTGAACGTTTGCAAGAACAGCGCGCGGTCCTGAAGCAAGGCGCGCTGGCGGTCAAGCCCGGTGGGCGGCTCATCTATGTCACCTGTTCGATCCTGCCGCAGGAAAACGAGGAACAGGTCAACTGGTTCCTTGGCGAGCGCCCCGACTTTGAACTGCTCGACCCGCAAACCATCTGGAGCGAAAGCCAAAGCGCACCCGCCCCGCAGTCCGCCATCAAAGCCAAAAACATGCTGCAACTGACCCCGGCACAGCACGGCACCGACGGATTTTTCATCGCGATTTTGCAAAAAGCGGAGTGATTGGAGCGCGTTTCGATAAGTGCTGATATCGTGCTGACTTGCTTCGCAAATGGGCGATCGCCCACACCCATTTGGGGGAAAGCCTTCCCCCAACCCCCCTTCTTTTTAAATTTCAGAGAAGGGTGGATTTGGGAGGTCGCCTCAGAGCTGGCCCCGCTCGCGCAGCAAGATGGGCACTTTTGGTCCCGCAATACTGAGCGGTAGATGACCAAAAACAGGCTGGCAATGATCCTGTTTGGTTGCTATACTCAAAACACTCGCCGATCTGACAAAGTTTGCGAAAAACCGTTGTCCGATCAACGAGGTTCACCCGTCAGCAGCCAAATTGCCATACAAATTGCCATAGCCGCTGGCTATAGTCTGTTAAAAGGAACCTTTTATTCTCAATTGATCGGGTGTCCATGAAACGTTTTGCTGCCTGTATTTTTTGCATTTTTCTTGCTTTGCTGGCCGTCTCGCCCGTTTTTGCTCAACAGCGCGTGGCGCTGGTGATTGGCAATTCGGCTTATAGCACTGTTGGAAAACTCATTAATCCAGGCAAAGACGCGCGTTCCATTGCTGCTACTTTTTTGCGTATGGGCTATGATGTGACGCAAGGCTATGACCTTAACCGGGCCGCCATGCGCCGGGCTGTCGTCACATTTGGCCACAAGGCCCGTCGCGCCGATCTGGCAGTGATCTATTTTGCCGGACATGGCATTGAAGTTAATGGCGAGAACTGGCTGCTGCCGGTTGATACGCGCCTTAGCGTTGATGTTGATGTGGAAGATGAAGCGCTGGCTCTGTCCTTTGTCATGAACAAGTTGCGCACCACCAATCGGCTAGGTCTTATTATTCTCGATGCTTGCCGCAACAACCCCTTTTTACAACGCATGACCCGCTCTGCCCATCTGACACGAGCTGTCAAGAACGGTTTGGCACGCGTTGAGCCCAAGGGCAATGTGCTGGTGGCTTATGCGGCCCGTGAAGGGACGCGGGCCTATGATGGGAGGGGGGCGAATAGCCCCTATGCTGCTGCCTTATTGAAACATCTGCAAACTCCCGGCCTTGATGTGCGCTTGTTGTTTGGCCGTATCCGCGATGAAGTGCGCAGGACAACGCAGCGTTTGCAGTCTCCCCATATTTACGGTTCGCTGGGTGGTGAAGAGATTGCCCTGCAAAAGGGGGGCGCTGTTGGCAAGAACCGCTACGCCGCCCTGGAACGAGAAAACCAGAAGCTGAAAAAAAAGCTGAAAGGGCAAATATCTAAAGGCGCGGAGCGGGATATGACGGTTCCTCTCGCACCAATAGTTCCAAAGGAAAAATCAAAATCAGGCCTGTGGAACAGATGGTTCGGTAAAGAGAAAAAGCTTGCCATTGGCGCATTTCCAGCAAATGGATCTGCCTCACGCCATCACTTCATTCCGGGCACGATCTTTGATGATTGCAATGGCGCAGGCTGGTGTCCGTCTATGGTGGTGGTGTCCAAGGGCTCGTTTCTAATGGGGTCATCAAGCGGCGACAATGATGAAAAACCGGTGCGTTGGGTGACGATTGGCAAGCCGTTTGCTGTGGGCCGATTTGAGGTGACTTTCAAAGAGTGGGGGGCCTGTGTCTCTGGTGGGGGCTGCAAAGGTTATCAGCCCAAGGATCAAGGGTGGGGCAAAGGCAAGCGCCCGGTGATCAATGTGTCACGAAATGATGCCAGGACCTATCTGAAATGGCTGAAGAAGAAGACTGGTAAGTCCTATCGGCTGTTGAGTGAAGCTGAATGGGAATATGTGGCGCGTGCCGGAACCACGGGAGCATTTTCATGGCCGGACAAAATTTCCACTGCCAAGGCAAATTATGATGGTACTCACACTTATGATGGTAGTTTCAAAGGAAACTATCGCAAAGAAACTGTGCCTGTTGACAGTTTCGAGGCCAACGCTTTCGGGCTCTACAATGTACACGGTAATGTCTGGGAATGGGTAGAGGATTGTTATAAGGGAAGTTACGAAGGTGCCCCGGTGGACGGCAGTGCGATTACAACCGAAAAGTGTCTGATTGGCGTTTTGCGTGGTGGCTCGTGGGCTAACTATCCAGCATATCTGCGCTCCGCCAATCGCTATTGGTACAAGTCGGTCGACCGTTACGACTTTGTCGGCTTTCGGGTTGCTCGTTCTTTATAAGTCTTTGAGCGGGGCCGCCGAAAGTCGGAAGCGTTTGGGGGGCTTATTAATTTTCTGCCACCGCTTTGCGTGCCAAGAGATTACGCTTCGGGCGAAGGGGACGGAACGCAATAGTCTTGCTCATCATCTCCTTTTTTCCTTTTTCATCCCTTATTTCAACACCAGCTCTTCGCTTTTTTGCCAGAGGGTTTTGCCGTTGCGCAGCAGGCTGATGGTGCCGGTATAGGTGCCTTTGGGCCAGGCGAAGCTGATGCGGCGCTTGCCAGCATAGGCCATATAGTGGGCCTTGCTGTGGTCCATGGGGGGCGTTTTGCTCTGCGCCAGCAGGCCTTTGGGGCTCATCAGTCTGATGTGTAGCTGGTCGCCCTTTTGCAGATTGAGGACTTGCGCATAATAGACCAGCGCCGGGGCTTTGGTCGAGGCCGGGACCACCATGGCACCGCGATCCATCAACAAGGGTAAAATCGCCCCTTCAATGGCAAAGCCGCGCAAAAAGAGCTGGCCGGAGCGATAGGGAAACTGTTTTATGATTTTCGCCTCATAGAGGGCCGCGCCGCTTTTCAGGGTGCAGCTGTCGGCAGTTGGGCTGTTGCCGCTAAACGGATCAATGACCTTGCCCTCATGGCGAATGGCATGATGAAGGTGCGGAAACTGGGTCTTGCCCGACAGGCCCACAAGGCCAAGTTTTTGCCCGCGCGTCACCTGATCGCCTTTCTTGACCAAAAGGCTGCCCCGGCGCATGTGGCAATATTGGCTTTCCCAACCTTCGCCATGGTCAATAACCAGCCCGTTGCCACATTCGCGGCCCTTCAGCGCGGCGGGCAGGGGGCCGTTCAGCAGCCGGTCGCGGACATCATTGCGCACGGCCTTGATGGTGCCTGGCGCTGCAGCCAGCACATCAACACCGCGCTTCAGGGCCCGCACGGAGGTCAGGCGAAAATCGGTGCCCTTGTGGCCCTCATAGCTGGCCTTGTTGCACTGATAGTCACGGACCTCTTTGGAAGGGTCAAGATCGACATAATTCTGAATGAAACAGCTGTCCTCGGGTGCGCACGACAGCGGCATGGAAAAGCGGGGGGCCTCGGCTTTGCCAATATCCAGAGATAGTCCCACCAGCACCAGCGCAATGGCACCAGCTCCAATCCAGCGTAGCGAACTCATAATGTTTCCCTTCAAATAAGCCTGTTGATAATTTGCGGCTAGTGTAATGCAAGTTGAGCTGACGGCAAGTGCCAGTTATGGTTCGGCGGGGGATATGCACAAGTCATTGTAATTGTGTTATAATGCAAAACAGGAGACGAGCCGTGAATGCTTTGGAACTTCGCAATTGGATGACGTCGGGGCAGGTTTTTCAGCGCGTGCTTGACTGGATCAGTTCAAATGTTCTGACCCTTGATGTGGGGTTGCAGCTTGTACTGGTGCTGTTGGCTTATGGGCTGGCGTGGCGGTTGGGCAACCGGCTGGATCGGGAAAACCGCCTTGAAAAATGGGTGGCAGACCACACCAATGAGGAGGATCCCTGGTTGCGCCGCATTGGCCATACCGCCGATAATCTCATTGTGCCGATTTTCTGGCTGGCTTTTTTGTGGGGCTTGAGCTTTGCCCTTTCGGTGCTGCAGGCCCCAACTGATTTCATACGCATCACGGCCTCGCTGCTCAACGCCTGGGTGCTGATCCATCTGGTTTCGAGCTTTGCCGCGAGCGCCTTCTGGCAAAAAGCCTTTGCGCTGCTGGCCTGGACCATTGCGGCACTTTATGTGCTTAACCTATTGGTGCCGGCGCAACAATTGCTCGACAGCTATGGTTTTAAGCTCGGCAAGGCGCGGCTGTCTCCCTATATCATCCTCAAGGGCATCTTTATCGCAACATTGCTGTTGTGGCTGGCTGGTGCGGGCTCGAAAATGCTCAAAATGCAGCTCAAAAAGGTGCCGGACCTCACCCCTTCCGTCGAGGTGCTGATCCTCAAGCTGGTACGCTTTGCGCTGGTTTTTCTGGCGGTGGTGATCGCCCTGACTGCGGTGGGCATTGATCTGTCTTCGCTGGCTTTGTTTTCGGGGGCCATCGGCATTGGCATCGGTTTTGGCCTGCAAAAGGTCATTTCCAATTTTGTCAGCGGTATTATCCTACTGCTTGATCGCTCCATCCGCCCGGGTGATGTCATCGAGATCGAGGGCACCTATGGGCAGGTTAAAAATCTGGGGGCGCGCTACACCTCGGTGATCACCAGAGATGGCACGGAATATCTGATCCCGAACGAAAACATGATTACCGAACAGGTCGTCAACTGGTCCTATTCCAACACCAATGTGCGGCGCAAAATTCCTATTGGCGTTTCGTATAATTCAGACATTGATCTGGCGCGGGAATTGATCCTTGAGGCTTGCAGTGAACTTCCGCGCATACTTTCGAGCCCGGCCCCGCGCTGCCATCTCGTTGGGTTTGGCGAAAATTCGGTAGATCTGGAAGCGCGCTTCTGGATTTGCGACCCTCATAATGGCGTCGTCAATGTGAAAAGCGATTTTCTGTTAAAAGTCTGGCACAAGTTCCGCGACAACGATATTGAAATCCCGTTTCCACAGCGCGATCTCAATATCAGAGGGTCAGCCCCCATCGATGTACGCGTTTCACAGGTAGGCCCAGCGCCAAAACGCCGGGGAAGGCCACCTAAAAAACGTTCGTGAACAAAGGGAAGCCTGTGGTCAGTCGGTTGCGTTACCATTCCTCAGGTTCAAAGCCAGCGAAATAGGCGCCCCAGTTGGCGGAATAGGTCAGATCATAGCCATTCGGGCCAGATGATCCGCCTATCTTGATATAATAGAAGCCGCTTTCGGGGATAGTGAACGTAAAGCGTCCGCTCTCTGCTTGCTCGACAAAGAGCGTTTTGCTATTGTCGCCGCCAAACTCCCAGCGTTTTGAGACGAGGATATGCAGTTTGCCCGCCTCGATATTCTTTACATCATAATCGACAAAGACAGTCTGACCGGCAAGAAAGTAAAAGCGGTTCAAGCCAACGCTATAGCCGACTTTCGAGCTACCTATGGTGTGGAAGCTTTCAACCCGATAGCTTGTTCCCAGCCAGGGGAAAAGGCCGGTGCCATAGGCCATGAACGACAGCATGGGAATGATAGCAAGAGCAGGCAAACCAAGCTTGCGGAGCCCGCGAAGACTATTTGTGGCCTCTCGGCCAAGAACATAGTCAGGTATGAAGGTAAAATTTGACATGGTTTGATTTTGACAGAAACAATTTTATCAACAATTACCTGCGACAATAAAATTACCTTGTGGTTAGAAAGGCGTTAATGCCCTTCTGGAAGGGCGCTTTTGAGCGGGGTAGGCCTTTTAAAATCGGATTGTTGCGACAACTTATAAACGATGGAGCATCTTGTGACTTGTATTATTAGAAAACACTATCTATATAGGCCTTATCGACATTGGCCAGAAGACTAGGCCGCTGTGCCTTGGAGTGTCCAGGCGGGCGCTCTGAACATCTCCAAAACTATCGATATATGCAGGCGATTGCGCAATTTTTGTGCGAAAGCTTTTTATGAACATGGACCAAAAAGGAATATCCCATGGAAACAGGCACAGTTAAATTCTACAATGATCAAAAAGGTTATGGTTTTATTGCACCCGACAATGGCGAAAAAGACGTGTTTGTACACGCTACCGCCCTTGAGCGTGCTGGCATGAGTGGCCTCAACGAAGGTGACAAAGTTGAATTTGACACCGAAGTAGACAGCCGCTCCGGCAAAACTGCCGTTGCTAACATCAAAGCTGCCTAATTCAGCTCTGCTTTATGGCTGTAGCGAGCCCAATCTCGTTAAGCCGCCAAGAAGCAGTTTGATAAAAGAAAAAGAGTGCTCTTGTAAAAGGGCGCTCTTTTTTGTGCGAAATTTTTGTAAAAAAGAAGTGTTTTAAAAAAAGAGTGCAACCATTTGGCTCATGCATTAGCCTTTTACACTTCAAAAGAAGTGATTCTATTGGTGGAGTGATCAGTTTTGCTACGCAAGTGGGCTTTCGTCCACACCCACTCTGCAAATTAAGGAGCAGGGGAAAAGTTTTCCCCGAACGCCCTTCTTTTTGAATAAAAAAGGGTGGGTCTGGGAGGTCTCCTCTCAGCTGGGTGCGGGATTGGTCCCGCTCGCGAAGCGACTTGTGCCAAGATTATAGGATCAAGCGAGGAGATTTGTCATTAGCATCATCTATACGATTTTCAGCATTATTTTTACCATACTGGGTTGGCTGATCTCCATCATTCTATGGTTTTTAAGCTTCCTGCTCATGCCCTTGCTGATCCTGGCTGTGCTGGCGGCTTTCGCTCTGCGCTATGCCTATCGCACCCCCATGACCAAGCCCTATGTGGAGCGTATGTTCACGCGTCTGCAAGAAAAAGGCTTTGGCAGCGCTAAAAAACTGCTCTACCTCATCACCGTTGAGCCCTTCCGCGTCATCTTCCGCTTCGTTGGCCTCTCGCTTTATTATTCATGGGTCAACCTCTGGTGGAAACCCAAATGGTCTCCCTGGGAACGCGCCAAAGAACGCCCGCCCAAAAAGGTCGGCAAGAAAAAGATGAAAGCGAAAGCGAAGAAGTAATCGCCTGCGCGGCGAGCGGTTAAGGGAAGTTTTGAGTTGTGCTATCGCTGCGCTATTTGAGCACGAGGTCCCTTAACAATCCCGATTTTCAAATGGGTTCCAAGGGATCATCCCTTGGTGCCAGCTGCATAAGCTGCCAAGTCTCGCAGAGAAAAGAGGGGGCGGCGAGCGCATTTGCGGCAAAAAAATCCCGCCTTGCTGGGGAAAACAGGGCAGGACTGAAGGGGAGAGAGAATTGGATCTCCTTGCCGACCCGCCCTCCAAAAGAGGGGGAAAGAAGAGCGGGTGGACGACAGGAGAGGTTGATCACCGTTAAGCGATCCGTGTTTCAGATTTCATAGGGTCCTCGCTTTGATTTGAGCGAATATTGGGGGCTTGAACTCCAGCCTGCGCTGATGGCCAAAAGGCTTTTGCGTTGGTGTAAGGCTTGCCAGTCTGGCAGGGCCGGAGTTCACGGGGCGATTGATTTCAGGGCTTAATGACAAACTCTTTTATATTTTGTGCGCCATACTTTGACTGTGTGACGAACTTTTCTTTTTTCCCAACCGCAGCTTGTGCGCACTTTTTTCCAGCGCCAGACTGTTTTCCATGCCGGAACCTTGAAGGTTTTTGTATAGCAAGAATGGCTTGAATAGCTCTGATGGCCATATGATCTGGCGGAAGCGCTGGAAACTGAAGCGGCCATTACGATGACTGCTGCCGTTGCGATGGCGATTTTCATGGACATTTTATTTTCTCCTGATGGTGTGTTGCTTTGTTGTGTCTGCCTGTCAATTGGAGAGGGCAGAGCGATTTACGCAAACGAGGGAGAAAAAAGAAGAAAAGAAATGCGCTCGCCGCGCGGGCGTGCTGCGCGCACAGCGCCAAGGGGTGACCCCTTGGAACCCGATTTTGAGGGAGGTGGATGGGATGGCAATCGTGGGCTATGTGATATTGAGGAATTTTCGGGAGAGGTAGGACACAAATGAGGTGCATGTCGTATGCCTTTTTCATCGCTCGTATAGGCGTAGAGTTTGTCAAAGGCCGCTTTGAGCGCATCGGATAGGGTTGCCTTCAGCTTGCGATGTCCTCAAGTGAAATTGGTTTTTTACTCATATCATTCTCTTAAAAAACATCTTTAAAAACGGGTTCCAAGGGATCATCCCTTGGCGCCCGCTGCGCAAGCGGCCCGACTGCCAGACCGGCTCGGTTCGGCGAGGTCATTTCTTGCCTGGCCCCCTCTCCCAGCCTCTCCCCGAGGGGAGAGGGGCGTTTCTTTCTTTAATGCGCCTCATCCCAGTTATCAGCGGCTTGTGCATCCACTTTCAGCGGTACGGAGAGTTGCAGGACGGGGGTGCAGGCGGTTTCCATGATTTTAGAGACCAACTTTATGGTTTTTTCGACCTCGGCCTCTGGCACTTCGAAAATCAGTTCATCGTGGACTTGCAGGAGCATTTTGGCTTTGAGGTTGGCTCCGGATAGCGCGTCTGGCATGTGGATCATGGCGCGGCGTAATATGTCGGCGGCGCTGCCCTGGATGGGGGCGTTGATGGCGGCGCGCTCGGCTATAGCGCGGCGCGGGCCTTTGGCGTTCATTTCGGGGAAGTGGATGCGGCGGCCAAACAGGGTTTGCACATAGCCGTGTTCGCGGGCGTACTCTTTGGTGTCTTCCATATAGTCGCGGATGCCGGGGAAGCGTTTGAAATAGGTTTTGATGTAATCGCTAGCTTCGCCTCGTGAAATGCTCAGCTGATTGGCGAGGCCAAAGGCGGATATGCCGTAGATGATACCAAAATTAATGGCTTTGGCGCGCCGGCGGATTTCGCCTGTCATTTCATCGAGCGGCACGTCGAACATCTCGCTGGCGGTCAAGGCGTGAATATCGAGGCCATCCAGAAACGCCTGTTTGAGTTGGTCGATGTCAGCCATATGCGCCAATATACGTAACTCGACCTGCGAATAATCTGCCGAGACCAGCTTGCAGCCCTTGGCGGCGATAAAGGCGGTGCGGATCAAGCGGCCTTCTTTTGTGCGCACAGGGATGTTTTGCAGATTGGGATCGCTTGATGCGAGGCGTCCTGTTGAGGTTCCAGCCATGGCGTAAGAGGTGTGGATGCGTTTTGTCTTGGCGTTGATGAAGGTCGGCAGGGCGTCCGTGTAGGTGCTTTTCAGTTTGGCCAGTGCTCGCCAGTCGAGCACGGTGCGTACCAGTCTTTGGGCGTTGGGCGGCACGTCGTCATTGATGGCGAGGCTTTCCAGTACGCCAGCGCCGGTACTATACGCGCCGGTTTTGGTTTTCTTGCCACCGGAAAGCGCCATGCCTTCGGGATCAAACAAGAGTTCGCCAAGCTGTTTGGGAGAGGCGATGTTGAAGGTGCCACCGGCGAGCTCATAAATATCGGATTCATACTGGGCCATTTTTTGCGCGAAGTCATCTGACAGGCGCGAAAGGATTTCGCGGTCTACCAATATGCCATTGCGCTCCATTTGCACCAGCACCGGCACCAGCGGGCGCTCCAGCGTTTCGTAGACGGTGGTCATGTTTTCTGCGGCAAGACGGGGTTTTAAGAGCTGCCACAGGCGGTTGGTGATGTCGGCATCTTCGGCAGCATAGGGGGTGGCCTGATCGAGCGGCACGAAATCAAATGTAATGGCCTTTTTGCCGCTGCCCGCCACCTCTTTGAAGGGGATGCATGTGTGATCGAGATGAACCTTGGCGAGATGGTCCATGCCATGGCGCGAGCGCCCGGCGTCGAGCGCGTAGCTCATCAGCATGGTGTCGTCGATGGGGGTGAGATCAATGTCGAGGGCTTTGAAAATTTTCTGATCATATTTGAGGTTTTGGCCAACTTTTAGGATGGCCGGGCTTTCGAGTAGCGGTTTGAGCGCCGTCAGCACCTCGTCCATGGGCAATTGCTCTATGAGGTTGCCACCTTCCAGATCAAGCCCTTCGCCGCCTTTGTGCGCCAGCGGGATATAGCAGGCTGTGCCGGGCTCAACGGACAGGGAAATACCGACGAGATCGGCGGTCATGGTATCGAGCGAAGTGGTTTCGGTGTCGATGGTGACAAAACCAGCCTTTGTAATGTCCTCTATCCAGCGCTTGAGATCATCTCTTTTGGTGATGGTTTGATATTTTTCGAGCTGCACCGGCAAAGCGCGCATTTTGGCAGCGCGAAAGGTGGCCAGCCCTTGCGGGGTGTCGTCAAAGTCATCGTCGGGCATTTCGGGAGCGGCGCTTTTTGAGATCTTTTTCACAGGTACTTTGCAATCAAAGCTGTCGGCGATGCGTTTGGTGAGGGTGTTGAACTCCATATCGCTCAAAAAATCGAGCAAGGTTTTGGGCTCTGGGTCGCGCAGGGCGAACTGGTCGAGGGCTTCGATCACCGGCACATCTTGCCTGAGGGTGACCAGATCGCGCGAGATGCGCGCCTGATCGGCAAAGGTGATGAGATTTTCGCGGCGCTTGTTCTGTTTGATTTCGCTGGCCCGCCCCAGCAGGGTGTCAAGGTCGCCATATTCATTGATCAGCAATGCGGCGGTTTTGATGCCAATACCGGGGACGCCGGGCACATTATCCACACTGTCGCCAGCCAGCGACTGCACGTCGATGACTTTTTCCGGGCCGACGCCGAATTTTTCAAAGACCTGCTCGGCCTCGAAACGCTTGTTCTTCATGGTGTCAAGCATGACCACGCCGGGTTGCACGAGCTGCATCAGATCTTTGTCGCTCGACACAATGGTGACATCACCGCCCGCTTCAACGCTCTGGCGCGTATAGGTGGCAATGAGATCATCAGCCTCATAGCCCTCAAGCTCAAGGCAAGGCACGTTAAAAGCGCGCACGGCATCGCGGATCAGCGGGAATTGTGGCACCAGATCTTCCGGGGCTGGGGGCCGGTTGGCCTTGTAGGCGGGATAAATATCGTTGCGATAATTCTTTTTGGTGTCGAAAATCACCGCCAGATGGCTCGGCTTCATATCATCCATATCGCGTAAAAGCTTCCACAGCATCTGGCAAAAACCATGCACAGCCCCAACCGGCAGCTGATCCGAGGCGCGGGTCAGCGGCGGCAAAGCATGATAGGCGCGAAAAATATAGCCCGAGCCATCAATCAAAAAGACATGGTCGCCTTTTTTGACGGGCTTTGGGTTGAGGATCAAGGGGGTGTTTTTATCTGTTTTGCTCATAGTTTGCGACTATAAAAGAGCGCGCGTCGATTGGCATCCTTAAAAACGTTCGATCAACAGCTTGTGGTTTTGTGAAAAATTCGTATATTCGCATGTAAATCACCTGCAAGAGCAATCCAATCAACCATTTTGAGGAGGGAGTATTCAAAATGTCACTCGAAGTAAACGGCGCGACAATCGCCACAACAGCCACGGGCTATCTGGAAAATATTGAAGACTGGAGCGAGGATTTGGCGCATGTGATCGCCAAGGAAGAAGGTATTGAGCTATCTGACAAGCATTGGGATTTGATCAAATTCTTGCGCGATGAATATATCAATAATAATCAGAACCAGCCCAATACCCGCAAAATCGTCAAAGCGATGTCGGATGCCTGGGGCGAAAAAGTCAGCCAGAAAGATGTTTATGCACTTTTCCCCGGTGACCCCAGCAAGCAGGGCGGTCGTATTGGCGGTCTGCCTGAAAGCCGTCGTAAAGGTGGCTACTAGGTTTATGCGGATTATGATACGCTAAGCAAAAAGAGCATGTCTGGCCGGGCCAGACATGCTCTTTTTGTGTCAAGTCTTGACACAAAGCGTTTTGGGATCAATATCGCATGGAAGAAGTAATCTAATCTGGTGGGACATATGAGTGAAGATGTAACGGGCTGGCGCGGCACGACGATTGTGACGGTACGCAAGGGCGGCAAGGTGGTGATCGCGGGGGACGGGCAGGTATCGCTTGGCGCTACGGTGATCAAGGGCAATGCCCGCAAGGTGCGCACGCTGCATAATGGCGAGGTGATTGCCGGGTTTGCCGGAGCAACTGCTGATGCCTTTACGCTTTTCGAACGTCTTGAAGGCAAGCTTGAACAATATCGCGGCCAGCTGTTGCGGGCCAGCGTGGAGATGGCCAAGGACTGGCGCACAGATCGCTATTTGCGCAAGCTCGAAGCCATGATGATTGTCGCTGATCCAACAACAACACTGGTGCTCACCGGCACGGGCGATGTGCTGGAACCTGAAAATAATCTTATGGGTATTGGCTCCGGGGGCAATTATGCTCTTGCGGCGGCGCGCGCGCTGATTGATACTGACATGGACGCGGAAGCCATTGCTCGCAAAAGTATGGCTGTTGCGGCGCAGATTTGTGTGTATACAAACGACAATCTGACCATTGAGACCCTTCCTTCAAACAGCTAGAAGCAGTTTTTTGTCCCCATGACCAATTTTTCTCCCCGTGAAATCGTTTCCGAACTTGATCGCTATATTATTGGCCAGCAGGATGCCAAGCGTGCTGTGGCTATTGCTCTGCGCAATCGCTGGCGGCGTCAGCAGTTGAGCGATGATCTGCGCGAAGAGGTTTCGCCTAAAAATATTTTGATGATTGGCCCGACAGGCGTTGGCAAAACCGAGATTTCGCGTCGTTTGGCCAAGCTGGCCAATGCGCCTTTTGTCAAGGTTGAGGCCACCAAATTTACCGAAGTTGGCTATGTGGGCCGTGATGTCGAGCAGATCATTCGCGACCTGGTTGAGACCGGTATTGCGCTGGTGCGTGAAAACCGGCGCGCCGAGGTGCAGGCCACCGCGCATATTCATGCCGAGGAACGGGTGATTGATGCGCTTGTTGGGGAAAACTCCTCAGAAACGACACGCGAGAGTTTTCGTGAAAAACTGCGCTCGGGCGAACTTGACAATAAAGATATTGAAATTCAGGTGTCAGATACGGGCGGCGGCGTTCCAAGCTTCGAGGTTCCTGGAATGCCAGGCGCCCAGGTCGGCATGGTCAATCTCAACGATATGCTCGGCAAGGCCTTTGGTCAGCGCACAAAAACCCGCAAAGTGCAGGTGCGTGACAGCTATGAAATATTGCTGGCCGAAGAAAGTGACAAGCTTATTGATGATGAGCAGATCGTTCAGGACGCCATTGAAGCGGCTGAAAATGACGGCATTGTTTTTCTCGATGAGATCGACAAAATTTGTGCGCGTTCTGAGCGCTCTGGTGATGTCTCGCGTGAAGGGGTGCAGCGCGATCTGTTGCCGTTGATCGAAGGCACGACGGTGAGTACCAAATATGGCCCCGTTAAAACCGACCATATATTGTTCATATCGTCCGGGGCGTTTCATGTCGCCAAACCATCTGATCTGTTGCCCGAATTGCAAGGCCGCTTGCCGATCCGTGTTGAACTCAACCCTCTTACACGCAGCGATTTTGAGCGGATTTTGACCGAGCCCAAAGCCTCACTCATCAAGCAGTATATCGCTTTGATGGCGACTGAAGGTGTTAGCCTTGAATTCACCCCTGAAGCCATTAGCGCTTTGGCCGGTGTGGCTGAAGAGGTCAATTCCAATGTCGAAAATATCGGCGCACGCCGCCTGATGACCGTCCTTGAAAAAGTGCTCGACGAAATCAGCTTTACAGCGACGGACCGTTCTGGTGACGTCATGGTTATCGACGCCGCCTATGTGCAAAAACATGTGGGTGACCTGGCGAAAAACACTGATCTATCGAAGTTTATATTGTAGAGCTGGGCGGGTTTGACTCTTGGCGCAGGGGCCTTATGTAACTGATGTTACACAAAAGAAGAAAAGAATGCCTCGCGCGGTTCGCTACGCGCGAAAGCGGCAAAGGGTCGAGACCCTTGTGCAATCCCAATTGTTGGGTTTTTAGGGACTAGTCCCTAAATGCCCGCTGCATAAGCGTCGCCGAAGGCTCTTATTCAAGACCGGCCCAAAAGTTAGGTGCGTAACATCAGTTATGTAAACAGGCGGGCCAGCAGGGAGCTGACAGAAAACGGGATTTGCATTTTATCCAGACTGTTGGCACCATAGGCTAGGAAGGCGGCCAGTTCGCCAAGTGCCATGCCTATTATGGCAAGACTGCATATGCCGCGAGAGAGTTGAACGGCATTGTCATCCTCAAGCCAGACAGATGAATATTCGGCCAGTAAATAGAAGACAAAAATGAAATTGAAGGCGAGAATATAAATGGGGATTTGCATGGATTGCGATCCGATGCCGTTCGTCGTCAGTGGATATCCGATGACCGTGATCGCCGAAAAAATCACGGTGAACAAGGATATCATTTTTAGTTTATCAGAATTTCGTACGGAATAGTCTGTCAGGTTTTGTGCAAGTTGAAGACGCATAAATACTCATTTCCACCAGAGTTTAAGTTATCGAACGCCCATAGTCCCGATTTCAGGATCTTTGACATGAGGGCCTGGCAAGAGAAGCCAGACACATATCTCGAATATTCGCAACGCAAGAGACCAAGCAATAACGCTGCGTATTATATGGGGTCTGCCACAGTGTGACATGGTATTCCCGCAAGGCTATTTGACAGCTTCACACCCTTTGTAAGGCAAAAGGGAATATTGTGGGGGTAATAGAGTTAACTACTGTCGCTTTTATAGTTAAGAAGAGGCGCTATGGCAACCATTTTGTGCGTTTATAGCTTCAGGACCGCCGTGCTGCGTCCAGTCGCAAAAAGGCATTACGCAGATCATCGTCCTCTATTTTGCTGAGATCAGCAAGCGGCTTTTTGCTCTGACATTTGATATGATCGCTGGGTTTTTGGCGGGCTGGTTCGGCTCTTTTGACGGGGCCTTGAATGATGCGCAGTTCGGTGACGGCGCGATAGCCGAAATAGGAATTTATACGCATGATGATGGCTTCAAGACTATATTGGACCTCCAGAACACCATGGCTTTCGACGCGCAGTTTAAGGGTAATACCTCTTTGACGCTGCGGCGGGGCGGGGCGAGCGTTGAGAGCTTCGGCATCTTGCGGCTCTTCACGTGGCGGGCGCGGCCAGTTCATCTTTTCCGGGCAGGTGAACTCGGCCAGCTCTGGTCCAACAATGGCGGGCCAGTCAGTGATCAGCGACATGTTGGGAAAGCCTTTTTTGGCCAGCACCTTGCCGGTGATCTTGGGTAAAAAGCTGCCGACCGAGCGTGGGCCTTTGCGCCCTGGGCGTATTTTTTGATTAGGGGCCATGGGATAAGAAACTTTCCAAACTTTATCGACAAGCGCGATCAGCCTAACATTGTCTCTGGTGGTTTATGCATGATAAAAAGCAGAAAATGAAGGGAAGGGGATAAGCGGTGGATAAGCGACAACACGCCAGCGTTCTGTTGAGCTGGTATGATGAACATGCGCGGGTTTTGCCGTGGCGGGTCGGGCCAAAAAGCGGGCGCGACGTGCGGGCCGACCCCTATCATGTCTGGCTATCGGAAATCATGTTGCAGCAAACCGTTGTCAAAACGGTCATTCCCTATTTCGAGACCTTTCTGGCCCGTTGGCCAACGGTGTTTGAGTTGGCGGCCTGTGATCAGGAAGATGTCTTGAAGCGTTGGGCGGGGCTTGGCTATTATGCGCGCGCCCGCAATCTGCACGCCTGTGCCAAAGTGGTGGTGAGTAGGCATGATGGTGTGTTTCCAAGCGATGAACAACAGCTATTGGCGCTGCCCGGCATTGGTCCTTATACGCAAAGCGCTATCCGGGCCATTGCCTTTGGCAAGCGGGCAGGTGTTGTTGATGGCAATGTGGAGCGCGTGATTGCGCGGCTGTATGCGTTAAAAAAGCCCGTGCGTGAAATCAAGTCGCAGATCCAGGACAAGGCCTTTGCGCTGACCCCGGCCAGTCGCCCCGGCGATTATGCCCAGGCCATGATGGATCTGGGGGCGACCATTTGTACGCCGAAACGGCCCGCTTGCGCGCGTTGTCCGTTGCAGGAAAACTGTCTGGCCCTGAAGGGCGACTGTGCCGCTGCTTTGCCTGTGCGCGCGGCCAAAAAGCCCAAGCCGGTGCGCACAGGAACGGCTTTTCTGGTGCTGCGCGAGGATGGTTGTGTTTTGTTGCGTCAGCGCCTCGACAAGGGGTTGCTGGCCAAAATGCTTGAAGTGCCGTCAAGGGGCTGGATTGAAGGACAAAAAAACGCGCGAAACGAAAGTGCGCCGGTGCAGGCCCAATGGCAGCAGGTGCCGGGTTTTATCACGCACACCTTCACCCATTTTCATTTGCAGCTTGATGTGCAGTGCGCGCATGTGTCTGCCGACCACCCCGTGCTGGCAGCAGCTGATCGTGCGCGTTGCCGCTGGGTGCCGCGCCATGAGTTAGGTGAGCAGGCCTTGCCCGGTGTGATGCGCAAAATACTCTCGCACGGCTTTGGCGAGCCCCTTTGAAAGTGGCCTTTATATCAAATATATCATATGAAAAAAGATTAGTTTTTTAACGGCTTTTATAGGCGTTGACAGTCCTTGGCTTTGTCCCTAGACGTTAATCGTTTACGGGTTTTTAATGGCTGATTTATTTGAAGGAAATGACATGTCTGTTCAACGGCAAAACGGGGGTTCCATAAGTAATCTGGAGCTGACAAAGTCACTGACCTTTACTATTTTTCTGACCCTGTTTTTTTTAGCGCTCAATAGGACACCAGCGCAAGCCCAGAGTGTGGCAAATACGGGCGCTGCAAACACGGGTGATCGCATTGATGCGATGATGCATGAGCTGCAAGAGATGAAGCGCACGCAGGCCCGCCAGCAGGCACAGATCGAAAAGCAGAATGAGCTGATTGCCCGCCAGCAACAATTGCTGCAGACCCGCGCCGCGCCCATCAAAACGGCACCGGTGGTTGGTGCGATTGAAGCGCAATCAGCTCTGGCGCAAAGTGTTGAAGCAAAAACAGAAAAATTGAATGATCGCTTTGAAGCTGCTGTCAGTACGACCTCATATGGTGCGCCACGTGCTGGTGCCACGCGCCCGGTTGATCTGGATAATGTGGTCACCGGGGGCTCAAAACCTGGCTCGTTTAAAATGCCTGGCAGCTCAACTTCTTTTAAAATCAGTGGTTATGTAAAGGGCGATGCCATTTATAGTCTTGACCATGATGTGGGCGATTTCTTTCTGGCCAATTTCATTCCGGTTAGCGGTACAGATGCCAAGTTACTGCGCAAGGGATCGTTTCGGGCACATGCCAGACAGACCCGCTTGAAGGTCGAGAGCTGGACACCCACGCGCTATGGCCAGTTTAGCACCCGTATTGAAGGTGACTTTGTTGGCGCGGGAGCGTCTGAAACCTTTGGTAATTCTTCGACATTTCGCCTGCGTCATGCCTATGGCCAGCTCGGGCCTTTGCTGGTGGGGCAAACCTGGACGGCCTTTATGGATTTGAATGCCTATCCGGCAACGGTCGATTTTGTTGGCCCAACGGGTATTCCTTTTGTGCGTCAGGGGCAGGTCAGGCTGACCCTGCCAGTGGGCCAGCGGACAAAATTCCTATTGTCAGCAGAAAACTCCGAAATGGCCGGTCATGCCGATGGCACTGCCGGGGCGGATGGCATCGGCGCCAATGCGCTCATTACGTCTGAAACTTCAGATGAAAAATTCGGCATTGATGTGGCCCCTGACATTATCTTGGCGTTGAAGCATCGTGCCGACTGGGGGTCGTTGAGTGCGGCTGGACTGGTGCGCTTTTTTGAAACGGATACACAAGCCATTCCCAATGACAGCGCCGTTGGCTGGGGCGCGCATCTGTCAGGTCATGTCAATTTGATGGGCAAGGACAAAATAGCGGGCGGTGTCGCCTTTGGGCAAGGGGTAGGGCGCTATCTGTTGAATGGCGGTTTTTCCAATACTTCCACCGATGTGACGGTGAATACAGAAACTGGTACCATCAGCCCCGATTTGTCCTGGGGAGCCTATGGCTTTTACCGCCACTACTGGAGCCCCAACTGGAGCAGTAACCTTGTCTATGGGCATGAAGAACATGCTGATGCAGTTGGCGGAGCCAAAACGCTGCAAACGGCTCATGCCAATCTGATGTTTACCCCCATTCCACAGGCCAAACTCGGGCTTGAATATATTTATGGCCATCGCAAGGATGTCAACGGTGCATCAGGCGAGGCTAACCGCGTGCAGTTCGGTGCCTGGTGGAATTTCTAGCCAGCTTCGAACATTTTGTGGAACAAGAAGGCCTTGCCTGCGTTTTAAACGCAAGGTGAGGCTTTTTTATTGATATGCGTGCTGATTTTGCGCTTTTGAGCGCTTTTCTCTTGCGAGCACTGATCACCTCCCCTAAATGACAAACCCATGAAACTATTTAAATCTTTTGCAACCGTTGGCGTTTTCACGCTGATGAGCCGTGTACTTGGCTTTGTGCGTGACATTATGATTGCCGCTGTGCTGGGGACCGGGCCTGTGGCCGAAGCCTTTGTGGTGGCCTTTCGTTTCCCCAATCTGTTTCGCCGCCTGTTTGCTGAAGGGGCCTTTAATTCGGCCTTTATTCCGCTGTTTGCCAAGCGCCTTGAGGGCGAGGGCCGGGCGCAGGCCAAGCTGTTTGCCGAGCAATCCATGGCGGTGCTGATCTTTGCGCTGATTGTGGTGACGGCACTGGCCGAGATTTTTATGCCGTTTTTGATGCTCGGTATGGCGGGTGGGTTTTCGGATACGCCGGAAAAGTTCGACCTTGCCGTTTTGCTGACGCGCATCACCATGCCCTATTTGCTGTTCGTTTCGTTGCTGGCTTTGTTTTCCGGCATATTGAACGCCTTTCACAAATTCGCCGCCGCTGCTGCCGCGCCGGTTATCTTGAATCTGGTGTTTATCGCCGCGCTTGCGGGCATGGCCGTGATCAATCTGGGTAATACGGAGCAGGCCGGTGTGGTGCTGGCCTGGGCGGTATCAATTGGCGGTTTGTTGCAATTACTGGCGGTGATGGTGGCGGCCAAAAAGATCGGCATGGCCCTGAAGCTGCGCCTGCCACGTCTAACGCCGGGGGTTAAACGCCTGTTGAAACTGGGCATTCCGGGCGTCATTGCTGGCGGCGTTGTACAGATCAATATTGTTATTGGTACGCTGATCGCTTCCATGCAGGATCAGGCGGTGGCCTGGCTTTATTATGCCGACCGGCTCTATCAGCTGCCGCTGGGGGTTGTCGGTATTGCTATTGGCGTAGTGCTTTTGCCCGATATTTCACGCCTGTTGCGGGCCGGAAAGGACGAGGCCGCCCATGATAGCCAGAACCGTTCCATGGAATTTTCGTTGCTGCTGACCCTGCCTGCCGCTGTGGCTCTGGCTGTGGTGCCGCAACCGCTCATTCAGGTCTTGTTCGAGCGTGGGCATTTTGGGGCGCATGATACGCAAATGGTCGGCATGGCGCTGATGGCTTTTGCTTTTGGTCTGCCTGCCTTCGTGCTGATAAAAGTATTCCAGCCCGGTTTCTTTGCGCGAGAAGACACCAAAACGCCGATGGTTTTCGCAACGATTTCGATCGCCGTCAATATCGTTGTCAGCCTCGCTCTGTTTCCCTATATGGGCCATATCGGTATCGCCATCGCGACAACGGCGGCGGGCTGGATCAATGCCGGTCTGTTATGGGTGACTTTGAGCAGGCGCGGCCATTATGCTCTTGATGCCAAGGCGCGAAAGGCCATTCCACGCATCCTGTTTGCCAGCCTGCTGATGGGCGGCGCGCTTTATGCCGGATTGCCGGTTCTGGCGCCCTGGCTTGATCGCGCGCAGCCTTTCCTCGTGCAGGCCGGAGCCCTTGGTGCACTCGTCATGGCGGGGGTCTTTATCTATTTCTTCATCGCCGCCCTCATTGGTGCCTTTCGTGTCGGCGCTTTGAAAAGCAAACTGAGACGGCGCGGGTAGGAGCGGTTGAGTTTTGATCTGCTCTATAAATAAAGCCATTGCACTTGATCAGTTAGCGGCTATCGCCGCTTGTCTTCGCCAGACGGGCATCTTTGCAGATGGCATTGGGGATCAATCCCCAAACCCCTTATTTTTTTGAATTTTATGATAGAAAAACGGGAGGTTTGGAGGGACTCCTCCAACGGGGTTCGGGGCTGGCCCCGTCGCGAAGCGAGTGAGAGCAAGAATTGAATTGCCCTGGGGGGCGAGGGGCAAAGCCTCTCATTTTTTCAACCTCGACTGTCCATGCAATAGATGGTTTTAAAAGGCGATTGGTATAATGCTCTAAAACTGTTCGATCAGGCGTTCCAGATAATCGAGCTCTTGCGGCGGGCGGGTGCTTTGGCCAAGGCGGCGGCGCAGTTCTTCCAGAATATCACGGGCGCGGCGCGTGTTGATCTTGTGTGGCACCTTGACGTTCTGGCCATATTCAGGGCCGCTGGTCCGCAGGGCGCGCCCGAGCGGATCACGGTTCTGGCTATTACTTTGCTGGCCCTGCCCCTGGCCCCCCTTCATCATCTTTTCGGCCATTTCACGTGCGCCTTTGCGCAGATTGCCAAGGGCTTTGCCTTGCTGTCCCTTGGCAGATTTCAGTTTCTGGTTGCCCAGACGCTTTTCGGCCTGCCCCATATTGCTGCCCGCGCGCATCAGGTCTTGTGGCACGCGTACGCCCATGCGGCCCATCTTGTCCATCAGATCATTGAGCCCATCGAGGAGCTGTCCCTGCCGCTGTTTCAGCTTTTGCGCCTCAGCGCGTTGTTTTTGATTGCCAGCTCCTTGTCCCTGTTGCGGACCTCCTGGCTGTTGTCCCTGGCGCTGCCCGTTCCTTTGCTGCTGGCGAGATTGGCGTCCCTGTCCTTGTTGCTGGGGTTGCCCTTTTTTCTGTGATTGTTGATGGGTCTCATCGAGCAGTTTGCGCTGCTGCATGATCATTTTTCCCAATTGGTCAAGCTGCTTGCGCATTTCCTTGGCGCGCTTTGAGGGTTGGGGGCGCGTTCGGTTGAGATTTTCCAGCAGTTCGCGCATCTGACCAAGCATTTGCTTGGCGGCATCACGCGCGCCGGTTTTAGCCATGCTCTCAATATCGCGCAGCATTTTGTCGAGCTCACGCATGGAAAGGGTGCGTTGATTGCCCGGGGTGTCTTTTTGCTCAGCATTCTTTTGCTGTTTCTGCTGGTTCTGGGCCATGGCCTTGAGGAAATTGGCCAGTGCCTGGCGCAATTCTTTCATCAGCTGGGCGATTTCTTTTTCAGAGGCTTTTTTCGACAGGGCATCCATCAAGCGGTCCTGGGCGCTGCGCAATTGACGCTCGGCTTTCGACAGATTGCCATCTTCAATGGTGAGGGCGATCTCCCAGAGCTGGTCAACCACCGAGCGGATGGTGGCGCGTGTGCGGGCGCGGCGCAAACGCCAATAGGTGCTGCGTAGGCCAAGGTAAACGCCGCTGGTCATATCAGGGTTTTGCGAGTTGACAGAACGAATGGTCAGCTGATCAATGAGACGGGCGACATCCTGGAAGTTGATAGGGCTTTCGGTCAGTACGCGTCGTTGAGCGATCAACGAGCGGGCCAGCGGTTTGGTGAATTTACGCTCTGGCAGTTTGAATTTAACGATCTGGCTTTTGCCGGTTTTGCCAGCCGCATCTTTGGCGATCAACTGGAGTTCGACATCAAGCCCGGCCCAGGGGTGAGCCGTCAGGTCCTTATAGGTGGCCGCTGTGCCATTTTTCGCGCTGCCGCCTGACAGCAGGAGCGGGAATACCGGCGGTGTCCCCAGCGGGATGCTGAGATTGTCCGGGGTCGGGGAGGACGGCGCGCGGGGCGAACTTGCCACATGACCAAAGGGATCTGGCTGGCTGTGAACTTTTTTGCTGATATGAGCACTGGCGGCGACCACGCCATAATCATCGCTCATTTGATAGCTCAGACGCAGGGAAGCGCGGGCGCTTGGTTGCGGTTTTTTGATAATGCGAATGGTCGGAGCAAGGTCTTTCAAAACCACAAACGGCCATTCCTTGACCTTTTTTGACCCGATAAAAAGCTGTGCCGTGACCGGGCCTTTAATATGTGTGCGTAGATCACGAACAATGCCGTCCTGCTTTATTTTGAGGGGAGTGGTGGCTTTGGCGGGGGGGATTTGAGCGTTTGTCGCAAAGAGTTTGTTGCCCGGTTTTTTGCTGGGAGGGCGTTTGAATTCAAGGCGTACATCTGGGGCATTCGTGCCTGAAACACGCACCACCAGTTCGCTCATTTCGGGAATGGTGCGGGGCGGAACTGGCTTCGTCGCTTGCCGTTCGCTTGTCGTCAGCAAGGTTCGGGCGCCATCTACCAGCATGAGCGGCGGGCGGGCTGTATAAGGCGGCGGGGTGATCCAGGCGTCGATGCGCAGGTTGGTGGCAGCAGAGCCCCCTTTGGAAAAGGCGAAGGCCTGTTGCAGTCCAGGTCCAATCTGGTCGGCGTGCAAGCCAATCGTTATGGCCAGCGCCAGCATAAGCGGAACGCGCAGCGCATAAGGATCAAGGCGCGCCGTTTTGGGGTGCGGCAAGCCGGTTTTCATGGCCTTGACATGGTCAATAGCGCGTTGTTTGTGAGCCTGCCACAAGGGGTTGGGAAGGGGCTGGGGCGCGTCTTCGTCGTTTGCGGGCTGGTCGGGTAGCTTATCATCAAAAACCGTCGCGGGGCGATGCGCCAGTCCCGATTTTTTTTCCAGCCAGCGAATGGCCGCCGTGCGGTCGGGAAAAGTGATTTTCAAGACTGGTTTGAAGCTGAAATAAAGAGCAACCGTAAAGGCCAGCAGCAGGGCAATATGCACAAAGGCGGGAACGAGCGGCCACAGCCCGAAGGTGGAGACCATCATAAACAGGCCAACTATGCCAGCGGGCAACCACAGGCGCGGCCAGATGTGCTCGGCCAGCATGGTATATTGCGCACGATTGATCTTGCGTTCAAAGGCGGGGGCGTCGAATGGTTCGCCCTGCGGGCTGTTTTCTGGCCTGTTGGGGTGAGAATTATGGGTCATCCCGGATATTCCGCTTCTCTAAGGGCTGGCTCTAAAAGTTTTCGGCAAAAGTCTTCAGGCTATTCAAAATCCAACCTTATCACCCCGTCTGCCCTGATGCCAATCAAACATTGATGAGGGCCATTGCCGAAAAGGTCATTGCTGAACAAGAGCAGGTATAGTAAGCCCCCAAATAAGTTTATTGCAGCCATACGCGCTTTTCAGCTTTTATCTTTTATCTCAGCTTTTATCAGGAGACGGATTTCATCATGGGTTCAAAAAAAGACATAAAAAAGGTTGTGCTGGCCTATTCCGGTGGTCTTGACACCTCGATCATTTTGAAATGGCTACAAGAAACCTATGATTGCGAGGTCGTGACCTTCACAGCGGATCTGGGGCAGGGGGAGGAGCTCGAACCGGCGCGTAAAAAGGCCGAACTGATGGGCATCCCCGACAAACATATTTATATTGATGATCTGCGCGAGGAATTTGTCCGCGACTATGTGTTTCCAATGTTTCGCGCCAATGCGGTTTATGAGGGCATCTATCTACTTGGCACCTCTATCGCCCGCCCGCTGATTGCCAAACGGCAGATTGAAATTGCCCGTGAAACCGGGGCCGATGCGGTGGCCCATGGAGCGACTGGCAAGGGCAATGATCAGGTGCGCTTTGAGCTGGGATATTATGCCCTTGACCCTGATATCAAAGTGATTTCGCCGTGGCGCGAATGGGATCTGGTGTCGCGTGAAGACCTGATTGATTTTGCGCAAAAGCACCAGATCGAAGTGCCAAAAGACAAGCGCGGCGAAGCGCCCTTTTCCTGCGACGCCAATATGCTGCACACCTCAAGCGAGGGCAAAGTGCTGGAAGACCCCAACAGTGAAGCGCCGGACTATGTGTACCAGCGCACGGTGAGCCCGGAAGATGCGCCAGACAAGGCGACTTACATAGAGATCGGTTTTGAAAAAGGCGATGCCATTTCCATTGACGGCAAGGCGATGAGCCCGGCAACGCTTCTGGAAACCCTCAATGATTTTGGCCGCGACAATGGCATTGGTCGTCTTGATCTGGTCGAGAACCGCTTTGTTGGCATGAAATCACGCGGTATTTACGAAACACCGGGGGGCACCATCCTGCTGGCCGCTCATCGTGGCATTGAGCAGATTACGCTGGATCGCGGCGCGGCCCATCTCAAAGACGAATTGATGCCGCGCTATGCCGAATTGATTTATAACGGTTTCTGGTTCTCACCCGAGCGCGAAATGTTACAGGCGGCCGTTGATAAATCACAAGAACTGGTCGCGGGGACCGTGCGCCTCAAGCTCTATAAGGGCAATTGCGATGTTGTTGGTCGCAGCTCGCCCTATTCGCTCTACTCGGAAGATCTGGTGACCTTTGAAGATGATGAAGGGGCTTATGATCAAAAAGACGCCGAAGGCTTCATCAAATTGAATGCTCTGCGCTTGCGCACATTGGCAGCGCGCAAGGGGCTTTAGGGGAGGCTCTGAACCAGACTTGTTCTGGTTACCGCCTGTTAAGGTTGCCAGGCGGTAACCATAATTCAAAACTGCCCGTAAATGATTGACAGTTAAGACTGTTCAGCAGGTAAAGCCGTTTAGGTTTTCGTGTTGCGGTTTGGTTTGTTGATGATGAGGTGGGCAAGAATATGGGTATACTGGCAAATGCCATAACATTCTGGCGAGAGTTCAAAAAAGCACAAAGAGGGACGACAGCCATTATTTTCGGCATTATGATGATCCCTTTGCTGGCCTTGTCCGGGGCTGTTGTCGATTATGGCCGCATGGTCAAAACGAAATCGCAGCTGTCCACAGCGCTTGATGCGGCTGTGTTGGCGGCGATGAAAGAATATTCTCTGGATAATACAGTGGATTACAAGGTTGTGATTGCCGAATTTCTGGCGAAAAACCTGGGGGAAGAGAACAAAACCTATCAGGGGCAGGCTCTGAGCATCAACGTACCCGATATTGAGGAGGGCGGCGATCTGGTCGCCACCGTGGCAACCGATGTTGCGACCCATTTTTTGTCTCTGGTCGGTTTTAACGCTTTTACAGTCCAGGTTAAGTCAGCCGCAGTCGTTGGTGGCAAGGATCTGGAGGTTGTACTTGTTCTTGACAATACCGGCTCTATGAGAGGTTCAAAAATAGATGCCTTGAAATCCTCCTCGACAAACCTTGTCAATATTTTGATGCCTGATGGCGGCACTGGCAATGTGAAGGTCGCGCTGGTTCCCTTTGCTGAATATGTCAATATCGGCATGGGTATGAGGGCCGAAAGCGGGCTCGATATACCTGATGATTATATGAACGGTGGTACCGAGTTCAAATGGTATGGCTGTATGGGGTCTCGCTCACAGGCTTTGAGCGCCACGGATGCAGATTATGACACGCCTGTCCCCGGCGCTATGATGTTTGAGCAACCATTGGTACGCTATTTTAGCCCGACTCCCTATGAAAGTGGCCGTTGTCCAAGCGCCGCCATCATTGATCTGACAGATGACAAGGCCACCATAACCACGGGCATTGACGAGATGACGGCGGCGGGCTGGACTTATATTCCCGGCGGGCTATCCTGGGGGTGGCGTGTGTTGTCAAATGAAGCTCCGTTTACGACTGGTGTCACTTATGACGAGCCTGATGTAACAAAAGTCATCGTGTTGATGACGGATGGTGAAAATACCAGAGCACGACAAAAATGGACGAATGCCGCTTCGGCGAATAATAGCGGAGACGTCTGGGGCCATTCCTGGCATGTTGCTAATGGCGCGGCCGCGCAGGCCAATCCGTTGACAGCGGAAATCTGCAACAATGTCAAAGCCAAAAATATTGTCGTCTTTACCATTGCCTTTGAAGTGGCGGCAGGCTCAACGGTTGAAAATCTGCTCAAGGCCTGTGCGGGCAATGGCGGCATGTTCTTTGATGCGGATAATGAAGAGCAGCTCAATGATGCCTTCAATCAGATCGGTTTGTCCCTGCTTAACATGCGCCTTAGTCAGTAAGGGCAAGAGCGGTCACTATTTATGCGAGCTGGTATGACTTCACATTCATAAACCTGCCTGGTTTTCAATAACCGGGCAGGTTTTTGTTGTTAGCATGTCCTCTTTGTTTGGCAAAATCAGAGAACAGCAGCAAATATCAAGAGATTGTTCTTGTGCTGTTAATACCCTGTTATCCCTATGTAAATAAATGACTTTTCGTTCACATAGTTTAAATCAACATCGGTTTAAATAGCGTCGAGAGCCCTTAATGCGAATGTTCAAAAGGGTGGAGTATGCGTTTAATTTGTAGGTGGTTTAGTTCAATGGAAATGACGAACAAATTCAAATCTTTTTTCAGGCGCTTTGCCAGAGCGCAACGAGGCAATGTGGCGATCATATTTGGTGTCATGATGGTGCCGACCATGGTGTTGATGGGCGGCCTTGTGGATTATGGCATGGCTGTTAAAACCAAGTCGCAGCTGACAGCGACGCTCGATAGCGCCATGCTGGCAGCGATGTTGAAATATGCCGATGATGAAGACGTCGATTATGAGCAAATCATTATCAACTATATCGACAAGAACTTCACCCAGTCGAAGAAAAAGCTGCATGGTACTGTTGTTGACGTTGCGACGCCAACCATCTCTGATGAAGGTGAGATGTCAACAACCCTGAGTGTCAAGGTACCAACGAACTTTTTGAGACTGGCTCATTTCGATAATTTTGATTTCAAAGTCCGTTCAGCGGTTATGGTCGGTGGTTCATCCATCGAGGTTGCCCTGGTGCTGGATAATACAGGCTCAATGGCCGGTGACAAGATTACAGCCCTCAAAGGGGCTGCAAATGATTTGCTCGACATTATATTGCCTGCCGACAAGGATAATTCGGATGCAAAAATCAAGTTTTCTGTCGTGCCTTTTGCCGACTATGTGAATATTGGGGTTGCACACCGAAGTGAGGACGGGCTGGATATTCCAGAAGATTACAGGGTTATGGTGGAGCCTGAGAAAGAAGTATGTACCGATCCTTCTTCCTCTGATGATAGCGATGAATCTGACGGCCCTGAACAGGTTTGCACGCCCATAAAAGAATGGAAAACCTGCTATAATGATGGTGTTCCCTACAGCTGTTTGAGAACTGTCGGCCAGAATTGCGTTCCCGTGAAGAGTGACGACGACGACGACAAGGACGATGACGACGGCAAGGACGACGACGACAAGGACGACGACGACAAGGACGATGACGACGGCAAGGACGACGACGACAAGGACGATGACGACGGCAAGGACGACGACGACAAGGATGACGACGAAGGCAAAGACGACGACGACAAGGATGACGACGAAGGCAAAGACGACGACGACAAGGACGACGACGAAGGCAAAGACGACGACGACAAGGACGACGACGAAGGCAAAGACGACGACGACGACGACGACGATAAGGATGATGAGGAGGATGACAAGGAAGAGCCGATTTGTACAACGGTTCCTGCGAAGTATAAAAATTATAAATGGCATGGCTGCGTCGGATCGCGTGAGCACGATCTGAATACTCGGGATGATGAGTATGACACTGGCGTACCAGGGATGA
>JAKIUO010000200.1 GCA_021647535.1 Hyphomicrobiaceae bacterium | reverse complement strand
CGCCCCTTCAACATTGAGATGCAACATTCTGTCTACGTTCCTTTGAAAACACCTCATATGGGGTTTTATATTCGAGACATTTGCGGGGACGATGGTTCAGCTTGTTTTCGATCTCCTGAACCTCAGCCTGTGTCAGTTTAGTAAAATCGGTTCCTTTTGGAAAGTATTGTCGGACCAGCCCGTTGGTATGTTCGTTGAGGCCTCGTTGCCATGAGTGATAGGGCTTGGCAAAATAGATGTCGCATTGCAATATTTCAGCGATTTTTCGATGCCCTGAAAACTCTTTTCCATTGTCATATGTGATGGTTTTGATGAGTGCCTTGAGCTTTGCGAGCACCCTTTGGCAGGCCCTTTGGACGCTTTTTGAGCGCTGGACCCCGTTGGAGGAGCCCCTCCAAACATCCCGTTTTTCCATCATCAAATTCAAAAAAGTAAGGGGGGGGGGGGTGGGGGACTCGTTCCCCAAGTGGGTAAGGGCGGCAGCCCGTTTGCGAAGCAAAGCTTTGAGAATTGAATGGCCCTGGGTTGTTCTCCCCAAACTGGCACATGTGGGGGATCGGATTCGGAGAATCAAGGTGAATTTTGTAAAACTGTTGCCGCTCCCCGCCCATGTTCCAATCATGGAGAAAAGTGGCTCGGTTTGTTTGCACAGTCCTTTGAACTGGTTTATTATTAAAGCTGCGCAACACTCACTATTCTTGGAGTTGAAGGAAATCTCAACTTTAAGAAACCAACAACCCTTAGTTTCCTATTGAGAATTCCATGCCTGATCTTTTGAAACCGAATCTTTTACGACGATAAGTACGTTTCCAAGACCTGACAGCGGTTCTACGCCGAACTGTTCTTCTTGCGTAACGCTGTTTTTTAGCTCGTTTGACAATTGCACGATAATTACGTTTCTTGCCCCGAACTCTTTTGAATTTAGCTTGGCGAGTTACACTCTTTCTGGCTTTTCTACTATTATTCAAAGAACGAGATTTGTTCTGAAATTTGAAGAGAGGTGATGTCGTTGGTTTTGTGAAGAGTGCAGCTTTTCTAACAGGTCTTTTCGACTTTAACAGTTTTGGTTTCCATTGGCGCACATTTTTAACTGCCAGCACTTTTTTCGTAGGGCGAGTGGCATTGGCAATTATAGTACGACCTGTTGACGGCTTCCTGACACATACGACTTTGGCTGTTTGTTGCACTTGCTCCAAAGCAGAAGCCGTTGGTGTTTTGATGGTAAGGTTATTATTTGAGTTGAGATTGAAACCCTCAATGGCATTTATAGCGCTATCATCCCAGCTACTAGTTATTGCTCCAGTATAACAGCCGACACGCCGTAATTCTCGTTTGAGCAAGATGGCGGTAAGGCGTGGCCCGAGTACCGGTTTTTTCGCTTTTACATATCTTTGCTGATAGCTGACGGACAAAGGTTTCGTTGTAGAGGAAGTCGATTTATTTCTGACTTGTGCAAAAGTGAGGTTTCTGACAGGTTTCTTGGGAGTTACGATCTCGATATCGGCCTTTGCCACTATGTCTTTATGTAGCATGGTACCCGCAGTTGCCGTCGCTATCACTATTTCAGAAGGTGCTGAATTCTGCCGCTTGGGATTACGAGAGGGCAGCGCAGGCATTATATTTCGGGCAGAAACAATAGGTTGCATTTGCAGGGGAGACAGAACAGGACTGAACACCTTTTGTTCTTTCTCATGTATGGTAGCAGCATTGACGGTTTGCGCTGTTTCATCTGCAACAAAATTTTGCGATGAAACTTCAGTTGATCCGTCAATTCGCAGATCAGTCTTATCAACAGGTTTTCCGGTTACATAGAAGAACCCGGTTAACATAATAAAAGAAATAAATGTAAGACGACTCATAACAACCCTCGCTATTTTTACTGATATTACAGCACTTTTTAGTATCTTGCAATGAGGTATTTAGTAATTGTTAATTTTCTATGACTCTTCTATCCCGAATAATTCATGAGGTGGCCTGATTTGGTTGGCGGGTGTGGATCAAGCTGTTGTAATGTCGTATGGTTTTGGTGTTGAAACAAGACCAGACACCCACAGAGAAACCTCACATCGCCATGACCGATTATACACCACTTTTGCCCGGCCTGTCACCCGTTGAAAATCATGAAATCATCGCCCGTTTTGATGGCGGCGCGCTGTCATCGAATGGCGGCGTTGTGGTTCTGTGCGCGCTTGAGCGCCAGCTCAATTTTGCCGACATGCTGGCTGGTTGCATGAGCGACAGGCGCGATCAAAAAAGCATCAGCCACACGCTAAACGTCATCAATCCCGATCTGCATCGGGATTGATGACGTTTTGGTTGGTGTGAATTTGTGCGGCTGCTGGTTTGGGTTTGCAACCCGAACCGGATGTTCATGCCCATTTTTTCGTCTTGCATGAAAGTTACGAGCGGGGTTTTAAATCCCGTTCGTCTGGGATTGTTCTTTGTTTTTGTTTAGCTGAAAGGCAAGACGACCAGAGCTTTTCACCAGCTCTGGATAGAATCGCGCTGAATGGTGTGTGATTGTGAGGTTATTTTTTTCTTGATGATATGTTATCGCTCCAATCTCTTTCCTCAGAATTTCAGCTATTGAGCACGACAATTCCCCCGGTTTAGATTGGCTAATAGTCTCGGAAAGTTCACTCATATTATGAGACAAAAAGTACCAATAAGCATCAATTGTCGCTCTGATAGGTTTAATCTCTTTTATTTCCTTTCTCTGATAGTTATTGGCATCGTATCTAATGAACTCTATCTGAATTCGCTCATTTCCAAGATGAGAAAATAGATCTTTTTTTTCTTGGCTGCTATGGCCGCGTTCAGGGTGGGATAAAAATTCCAGTTCTTCATGTCGCCCCTGATTATGGGTGCAGATCAGAGGCAGGAGGTAGGCAAGATGGATTTTGTTGCTAAAAGCATAAGCGGTATAAAAATCATGAAACATATCGAAGCATTGCTCAATGTCACGTAAAGTAAGTTCGAAATAAAGCATCATTTTTGCAAAATAATCGATGCTGTCAATGTCTCTTGGAGCCCACAGGCGGTGTGTTTCGATTGCGTTGGTTTCAAAAAGAAAATGGACGAAGGTTTGAACGTCCGGGTCTGTGAACATATAAGTCCGGTCGAAAAAACGTAGCAGATATCTTGTGCTGTCAAAACCATCGCCATAGACACCGCGCACGACATGCCGGAGTTGGGACGTATCCGTCGCAAGGACAAAGACAATATTGGGGATGTCAAACAGGTGTTTGATGCGCTCAAGCATTTCAATGGCATGGGTTGGGCGGCAACGGTCAAGTTCGTCAATCAGGATGAAGAGAGGAAGTTCCAGAGGTTTTTTCTTATCTGCCAATTCAAGAAAAGTTTGCAAACCTTGGCGAAATGTTTTTTCGGAATTTTGTTGTTTTCTGAAGCTTTCCAGCAGGGACTCCAGTTTTCTGTCGAGTGGTTTGATGGCAGCTTCAGTAAACTTGTTCGAATCGGAAGCGGTGGAGGGTGATGCTGTTTTATCAGAAGCAGGTGGTGTTATTTCAGTGCTGCTTTCATCAGTGGCTAGCGCCGTGTCATATACTTCCTTTATTTCTTCAACGCCCTCTCCTATGCCTCTTTGGACTAGTTTGATAACAGAATGTTTTGCGGCAGAAACAACAATTTCAAGGCCAGATTTTTTGACAACGCTCCATGCCTCGCGCCATTTCTTGTTTTTCTTTAAATGGGGCTGGATGATTTTATCGATTTCGGAAATCACAGATAGCAAGGGGTCATTTGCGTGATCGTCCTGCCACGCATTAATATAGGCAACCAGATGGTTTTGAGATTTCAGCTGTTCTTTCATCCTCGTGAGGAAAAAAGTTTTACCATGTCCCCATGGGGCATCGAGGTTGAGCACAAATGCTCCCTCTTGACCGTTTGAAGATTGTTCTTTTGATCGTTTGCTAAGAAATTGGATCAGAAAATCAGCATCTGTTTTTCTTCCAAGTTTGTCATCGTGCCAAAAATCGTCGGCCATATCAATCCTTAAAGTCAGGCGGGGTTTGCGCCCCCGCTTGTTTGTTCATGCATCCCTTTTTGTCATGGTTTCCAAAGGCCAGCCTTTGGTTCCAGCTGAACAAGCTGCCTGTCTGGCGAAGACGGAGTCTCGCCAGGGGCTCAAGCGGCCACGCGGTTTAGCACTGATCTACCGCGCTGGTGGCAGCACCAGTTGTCTGGCGCGGCATTCGCGGCGTTCATTACTGCCGCAAGAGCGCAGTTTGGCGTTTTTGTCGAAGCAGATGCGGATTTCCTTGAGGCGTTTTCTCCGGCCACACTGAACACTGATCATGCTGGCATCCATGCCTTTATTTTCTTTGATAAAAGCGGCTTCCAGCTGCTGAGGCGTTGTGGTGATAAAATTGTTGGCCTTTTGGAAGCGCGCCGGGATTTTAACACTGTTATAGAGCTTGCGGGTCAGCGCGAAATAGTCTTTGTTGCCGAGCCCCGAGCAGGTGCCGTGTTTTTTCCATTCATGGATGACGAGGCGCTTGGACGGCATAATGTCGAGCATTCCGTCGATGACTTTACGCGGGATATAGAACTCGCCCTTTTTGACGCGGCAGTTTTGCGGCCAGCCTTTTTCATGCTGGGGCCAGAGGCCGTGGACGACGAAAGAAAAACGGCGATTGCGGCCACATTGCAGGCGGTCACGGCGACCGGCATTGCTGTCGCAATAGGTGGGCGACCAGGAGAGCACCAGTGAATAATAATCAAACACGCCAGCCTGGCTTTTTTGCCTGTTGTCATAGCGACGGGCATCAAGGCTGGTCTGGGCCAGCATCAGCCCCACGGTCAGCGTGACGGCAAGGGCGGCGAGCGATTTTATGCGAATTTTCATATAATGGTTTCCTGTCTGGTATCATTGAAACATTCAGCTAACAGCGTATTTTCTAAAAAGGGCGGTATTTAGCCCGCAAATAAGCTTACCGGTCAACCTCTTGCGCCAGAGACCAGCATATCGAGAAAAACCGGTACGGAGACGGGTAAAAAATCTTCGCCATCAGTTTCGCTTTTCCAGTCGGTGCGCAGGTCTTCAAAATGGTCGGGCAGTTTTTCATCGCCATCCAGCTTGATGACGCTTTGATCTATGGCATCTCGGGC
>JAKIUO010000199.1 GCA_021647535.1 Hyphomicrobiaceae bacterium | reverse complement strand
CCTATATGCTGGTCAGACTTTACAAAAAACTGCTGGGACAAAGCCACAAAGGCCGTCTCAAGGACCTGCTGGTGAGCTTGAAAACCGGCCTGTTCCAAAGACCAGAACGCGATCACAAACGACAAGCGGAACGACAGGATGTACAACCTATGATATTAATACAGAAAAACACACGCTAATGAAAGTAATGTACCGGACCCCAGTGCGCGAAGGCGGGAATGACGTAGTGTGTGGCACTAACTTAGCGCCTATAGGATCAGTCCCCAAACCCCCATACAAATTGGGATTGTTAAGGGATACTTCCCTTAACTACCAGCTGCATAAGCTGCCGCGCGGCGAGCGCATTTACGGCCTCTCGCTCTCGTGACTTGGCATTGGTCTTGAAATTGCCTAGAAAAGCGTGATCAATGTGGGAAACTCATCAAATTAATCAACTCGCGCGCTAAATCAGCCAGTTGAAAAAAAGGGAATATACTATGAAAATCATCATGAACTGGCGCTTTGGCCTGCCACTTGCCGCTTTCGCACTGTTTGCGGCCTTTTACACGCTTAATTTTCCAACGGGACAAGTGGCAAACGCTCAGGAAAAAGCGCCTGCTCAGGGTGACATGGTTGCTGATGTCAAGGCTCTTCATGCCCAGGGTGAATTGACTGATATTGTCCTTGGCAAAAAAGACGCCCCCTTTACCATCATTGAATATTCCTCCCTGACTTGTCCCCATTGCGCCAAATTCCACGAAAATGTGCTGCCAACGCTGAAAAGCAAATATATAGAAACGGGCAAGGTGCGTTACATTCTGCGTGAATTTCCGCTGGATAATCTCGCCGTTGCCGGTTTCATGCTGGCGCGCTGCAAGAGCGACAAATATTATGAGATTGTCGAAGACCTCTATGCCAATCAGGACAAATGGGCCTTTGTTAAAAACCCCATCGAAAAGCTGAAAGCTCGCGTCAAAAAGGTTGGCTATACTGATGAAAGCTTCCTCTCATGCCTGCGTGATCAAACGCTTCTCGACAAGATCGTTAAGGTACGTGACAAGGCCAGCAAGCAATTCAAGGTGCAATCGACACCAACTATCTTCGTCAATGGTCGGCTCTTGAAAGGGGCCAGCAACATCGCCCAAATCGAAGAGTTGATGGCCAAAAAATAGGCCACAGGAGCAAAAAAGCTTTAAAAACGACAACTGGTGCCGGGGGAAGCGAAACCATGATCAACCGCAGATTGATGACAAGAGGGCTACTGGCCAGTCTGGCAAGCAGCCTGACCTCTTGCGGTGGATTAAGCTCTGGCACCGACGCCCCCAGCTCTCCGACAAAAAAGAAAAGCTGGTCACAGGGCTTTGGCAATAATTACACCAGTACCGGCCCCAATGTCCGCGAGCGCCGCACGTCGCCCGCAACAGTGGCCGAGCTCATGGCTCCTGGCCCCTTGAAAGAAATGAGCCTTGGCAACAAAAGTGCCAAAGTCACCATGATCGAATATTTCTCGCCGACCTGCCCCGTCTGCCACGCCTTTCACAAAAAAACCTGGCCGACCTTCAAAAAACGCTATATCGACACCGGAAAAGTCCATTTCATCGCCCGCGAATTCCCCATCGGCCGTAGCTCAGGCAATGCCGCCATCGCCATTCGCTGCCATGAAAAGAAATTTTTTCCATTGATGAATGCCTACCTCCTGCAGCAAAGGCGCTGGGTGTCGCTTGAGGTGCGACTCGATAAAATTTACGCCATCGCCCGCCCCTACGGCCTCACACAGGCAAAACTCAACGCCTGCCTGGCCGACAAAACCCTCGTCGAAAACATGCGCCTCATCAAAGAAAGAGGCCGCGATCTCGGTGTTATTGGCACCCCAACTTTCTTTATCAACGGCAAACAGCTGCGCGGGGCCTTGACAATGGCCCAATTGCAGGCTGAAATCGACCCGCTGCTCGGCTA
Organism: Hyphomicrobiaceae bacterium; assembly: GCA_021647535.1. GTDB lineage: Bacteria > Pseudomonadota > Alphaproteobacteria > Rhizobiales > JAKIUO01 > JAKIUO01. The sequence goes on along the minus strand of JAKIUO010000199.1, from coordinate 3,198 downwards.
GCTAGCTCCTAACGGAGCTTGTCTTCGCCAGACGGGCATCTTTGCAGATGGCATTGGGGACTAGTCCCCAAACCCCAACTATCAAAATGGTTTCCAAAGGCTTGCCTTTGGTTCCAGCTGAATAAGCTGCCAGCCTCGCAGAGAAAAGAAGGGGTCGGCGAGCGCAAGCAGCGACAGCAGCTTTTGAGGAGGTCGAGATTTGCATATAACGCGTCTGCGCCTGCTCGGTTTCAAGAGCTTTGTTGAGCCTGCCGAACTGGTTATCGAGCGGGGATTGACGGGTGTGGTCGGTCCAAATGGCTGTGGCAAGTCCAATCTGCTTGAAGCTTTGCGCTGGGTGATGGGCGAGACTTCTTATAAAAACATGCGCGCTTCTTCTATGGAGGATGTGATTTTTTCGGGCACCAACAAGCGCCCGGCCCGTAATATTGCGCAGGTGACGATTGCCCTTGATAATCGCGATCGCAAGGCTCATCCAGCTTTTAACGATGATGATAATCTGGAAATCACGAGGCGCATTGAGCGCGACCATGGTTCACAATATCAAATTAACGGCAAGCCGGTGCGCGCACGTGATGTGCAACTTTTGTTTGCCGATGCCTCAACCGGCGCTCATTCTCCGGCCCTTGTGCAGCAGGGGCGCATTGGCGAGATTGTTTCCGCCAAACCGGCCCAAAGGCGCTTTGTGCTGGAAGAGGCGGCTGGCATTACCGGCCTGCACAGCCGCCGCCATGAGGCCGAAATCAAGCTGCGCGGGGCGCAAAATAATCTGGAGCGGCTGCGCGATATTATGGGCCAAATGGAAAGCCGCCTGTCCGCTCTGCGCCGTCAGGAACGCCAGGTGGTGCGCTATCGCGATCTGTCGCGCCAGATCGAAAAGCTGCAAATTCTGCACTATTATCTGGATTTTCTCGACTATCAAAGCGTTCTGCAAGAAGCCGAAGAGCATCACACCAAAGCCCTGCTCGTGGTTGGTGAAAAGACCAAAGCGGAAAGCACGGCCCGCCAGCTGCAAATCGAGGCCAGCCAAAAGCTGCCCGATTTACGCCAGCGTGAAATGGTCTGCGCCGCTATTGTGCAGCGCCTGACCATCGAAGCCGGACAGCTCGAAAAAGAGCACCAGAGCCAGCAAAACCGTAAAGACGAGCTGAGTGCCAGGCGCACCCAGATCGAAGCCGACACCAATCGCGAACAACAAACCGTCCACGATGAGCGCCAGCGCCTTGAAGACTTTAACACCGAGCTGCAGGCCTTGCAAAACAGCGCCCAAAAAGACCCTGACACCCGCCTGCGCACCGTTGATGTCCTCAATGAAGCCGAGGCCGAACTGGCGCAGGCCGAACAGGACCGGCTCGCCAACAGCCAGCATTTTGCCGAGCAAAAAGCCCAACTGAACGCCCTTCACCGCGAACAGGGCGAAAAACTGAGCCACGCTGAGCAGATCTCGCAACAACGCATCAAACTGGCGCAAGAATTTGCGCAATTGCGCCAGCAACTCGAAAAAATTGCCGATTTTGATGAGCTGGCGACGTTGATCTCTCGACTAGGCGAACAGGTGCAAGGGCTGGACGAGGGGCTGCAAAACAGCGAGCGCGCGCTGCAAAATGCCAGAACAGCCGAAAATGAAGCGCTGCGCCAGCACATGCAATCCGACAGCACAGTGCAAACCCTCACTGCGCAAATCTCCACGCTGGAAAAGCTGCTGCAGTCCTCCAGTCCTGATGATGCGCGTCCCCTGCTCGAAGACATAAAAGTTGCGCCGGGTTACGAAATGGCGCTGGCCGCCAGCCTTGGCGATGATCTTGAAGCCTCACTCAATGACAAGGCCGATCTTTACTGGCGACAGCTTGACAAAAATAGCGAACGCCCTGCCCCCCTGCCACCGCTTCCAGAAGGCACGCTCGCTCTCTTTGAATTTGTCAATGCCCCCGAGGCGCTGGCCCTTCGCCTGCAAATGACCGGCATCATCGAACGCGGGCGGGGCGATGAGCTGCAAAGCAAGCTGTTTCCCGGCCAGCGACTAGTGTCGGTCGAAGGCGATCTGTGGCGCTGGGATGGTTATGGCACGCGGGCCGATGCACCAACCATGGCCGCTCGAAAACTGGCCGAAAAAAACCGCCTTGAAGAGTTGCGCACCACATTTAACAAGCGCCAGCAAGAAGCGCAAAAGACCAAACAGGCGCATGAACTGGCTCGCACCAGACTGACAGAACTCGAACTAACTCACACGGATCTGCAAAAGCAGCATACCGAGCGCCGCACTGAACTGGAACAAAAACGCCGCGAACTGACCGAGGCCGAACGCCTTGCTGCCAGCCAACGCGCCCGCCTTGAGGCCATCAGTAGCACAAAAGCCGAGCTGGTCGAGCGTCATCAGGTTCAGAGCCAAAGACTTGAGCAAATCGAAGCGGAACTCGCACAAGCCAGCGATCTCGAGCAGCTGGAAACGCGTCTTGGCGAACAGACCGTCACCCTTGGCAAGCTGCGCACCGCCTATCACGAGGCCAAGGCTCAATATGATCGCCTGGAGCAAGAGCAACGCACAAGGCAGAGCCGCAGCGCCCATCTACAGAGCGAAATCAAGCGCATCACGGCGCGGCTGGACCAATCCGACAAATATATTAAAACGCTGGAAGAGCGCCAGAAAAAAGAGGGGCTTGAACTCGATGGTCTGCTCGATCTGCCCGACCAGACAAAGGCCCGACGCAGCCAACTTGAAACAGAGCTCGCCAAGGCCGAACAACAGCGCAAAACCGCCGCTGACCAGCTGCAAGAAGGCGAAAATGTCCTGCGCGAAATCGAGCGCAGCCTGCAAAGCCTGCAAGCTGAGGCCATGCAGGCCCGCGAGCAACGCGCCGCCTTTGAGGCCCGGCGCGAGGCCGCCAGCAGCCGTCTGGCCGAACAAAGTACACTGATTACAGCGGAACTTGAGTGCGCGCCAGATGAGTGCCCGCAAAAAGCCGGACTGACTGAAAATGAAAAACTGCCGGGGCGCGAACAGCTGGTGCGCGATCTGGCCCGCGCCTCCAAAGATCGCGAACGCCTTGGCGGGGTCAATCTGCGTGCCGAGATGGAAGCGCGCGAACTGGCCCGCGAAATTGAAGAGATGGGCGGCGAGCATCGAGATCTCACGGAAGCCATCAACGCCCTGCGCACCGCCATAAGCGGGCTTAACAAAGAGGGGCGCCGCCGCTTATT
>JAKIUO010000198.1 GCA_021647535.1 Hyphomicrobiaceae bacterium | reverse complement strand
TCACGGACGTGCTGAAAAATGCCGGGATTAAAATATCGATGGATGGCAAAGGAGCCTGGCGCGATAATGTTTTTGTTGAGCGTTTGTGGCGCACCATAAAATATGAGGAAGTCTATCTGCATGCCTATGAAAACGTGCCGCAAACAAGGGCTGGCATCGGCAAATATCTGACCTTCTACAATGAAAAAAGACCCCATTCATCGCTTGACCGACAAACCCCGGATCAGTTTTACTTCAACCCGCCGCAACCCATCCCGGTCGCAGCATGAAAAAGGCCAGAACCCACTTATAAAACCAACCCAGACTGTACAAACAAACCGAGCCACTTCTAAGAATTACAGTTCGACACTAGGCAATGCCAAGGTGACACGCAGCCCTCCAAGACTGGCTTCTGATAGCCGTACATAGCCGCCATAGAGCGTTGTTAAATCATGGACAATAGGCAGGCCGAGACCTGATCCGTTGGTTCTGCTGTCCCAGCGTTCGCCGATATTGAAAACGACTTCCCAGGCTTCGGCAGGCAATCCGTGTCCGTCATCTTCAATAATGAGTTCAATATGAGACTCTACCGGGTTTTCAACCACTGAAAGACAAATGCGACTTTTGGCATGTTTGAACGCGTTATCAAGCAGATTGGCCAGAATTTCGTTGAGATCCTGAGGATCGCAAGCGACGAACAAACCTTGCAAACCCTCATGGTCAACCTTGATGTTTCGATCCTGATATAGCCGTGTCAAAGCGGAAATAATATTTTTCGTGACATCAGTGACATTTGTCGATGTTCCTGGTGCGGAACTCGCGACAGCAGCGCGGGCGCGGGCCATATGATAATCAATCAGGATCTGAATGCGCCGGCTTTGCTCTGAAATTGTACTGGCATGTTCCTTGAGGCCAGCCTGTGCCATCTGGTCAGCTTCGTCAGATAAAATGGCCAGCGAAGTTTTTAAGCCGTGTGCCAGGTTTCCGGCCTGCGCCCGCGCCCGCTGCATCATATCTGCGCTGGTTACAAGCATCGTATTGAGGTCGTTTACAATGGGCATGACTTCGTTGGGAAAAGTGCCAACCAGCTTGTTTTCCTGACCCATCCGAACTCTCTCCAATGCGCGCTGAAGGTCATTGAGCGGCTTGATGGCAAATAAGATAAAAATACCAGAAGCTATGATCATTGGGATGGCGAAAATACTCAAAGCCCACATAAGCGTAATATTGAAGTGGGACATAACCCCAGTCAAATGCTGATGATCTATTCCAACGATAAAGCGGAACGGTGCTGTCGCTGGATCAGGCCAATAGGCGCGCTCTGTCGTAAGAAGAAATCCCGTTGGTCCCTGAATTTCATGACGATGTGCTATAACCGTCGGAAGATCATCTTTTGGAATTGCCAAAACAGGACCTTGCAGGGAGTTGGAACGCGCAAGAATTTTACCCTGTTTCTGAATTTCCCAATAATAACCAGAATTCTTTTTTGCATAGCGAGGGTCGCTTAAGGGACGCACGAGTTCGAGAATATATTTGTCGTTGATTTGCGTGTGATCAATGAGTTCATTCAGGTGAGTAAGCTGATCGTCATTCAACTGCTTTTCGACATGAGCGCGAAAAACTGAAGCAAGTGTAATACCGGCGATAACCAGTCCAATCAGTATCCAGAAAGTCGCTGCAGTAATCAGGCGCCCCATCAAGCTGTTACGGATAAAGTTCATGTCATCGATCCATTTTATAGCCAAGACCACGGATCGTCTTAATGACATCGCGTCCAAGTTTGCGGCGTAGTCGGCTGATATAAACTTCTACCGTATTGGATTCGCGCACGTCCTGTGATCCGTAAATACTTTCAGCAAGTTCATATTGAGACACAACTCGTCCGATACGGTGCATGAAATAGCTTAGCAGTTGGATCTCGATAGCGGTCAGCTCCACTCTTTCCCCACTTAAGGTCACTTCGCCTGCCGTAGAATCAAGGCAAAGTGACCCATGTTGAAATACCGGAGAAGCCGTCCCGAATTTGCGTCGTACCAAAGCACGCAGCCGAGCCGCGACTTCTGGCACATGGGTTGGTTTACTGATATAATCGTCGGCACCAGCATTCAAACCTTCTACCTTTTCTGTCCAGGTGCCGCGCGCTGTGAGCACCAGAACGGGAGTATCTATTTTCTGACTCCGCCATCGTTTCAAGATTTCCAGCCCGTCCATTTCTGGCAGCCCAAGGTCGAGAATGATGACGTCAAATTCACAATCCAGCCCCATGGCCAGACCATCAGGGCCGTTTTGGGCGCGCTCGATTACAAAGCCCTCCTTCTTCAACCCATGACTCAAACGCCCCGCAAGTTCATCATCATCTTCAACAAGTAAAACCCGCATCGTGCCTTCTTCCTTTCTCGATTGGCCTGACATGTTGCGCCTTCAAGCTGAAAATTAGCTGAAAATCAAGTGATAGAAATTTGCGACAGTGTGAGGTCAAAATTCAGGTTAGTTTCAGGTGAGAGTTTCATATTCACTCCAACGCAGATCAAGAAATTCGCCAACAGAGGAAAAATGTCATGCGAAGTTTTCATCTACTCGGCCTCATTTTGACGATACTTGGAATGGGAACCATCGTCATATTCCCCGCAAATGCTGAAGCCAGTTTTATCGACTTGACACCAGAACAGATTGATCGACTGGAGATTAATATTGCTGATATTGATATTGCAAAAACGGAGTCTGTGGCTTTGCTTCCCGGAAAAGTGGTCCCTTCGCGGACAGGACGCCTGATTGTTTCAGCGCCCTTTGCAGGTACTGTTCAAAGCATCATGGTTCTTCCTGGTCAATTTGTCAAAAAAGGGACGCCGCTTGCCACAATTTCCAGTCGCGATTTGATTAAATCAACCGCTCGACTGAAGCGGGCCCAAGCTGAGCTGGTTCTCGCAAAAGTCAAATTTCGAAAACAAATGTGGCTGGTAACAAAGAAAATACATAGTAAGGTTATGGCTGACATCGCGCGTGCCGAAATGGGGGTGCAGCGGGTAATCGTCAAAGAATATCAAGACATGTTGGCGATTGATTCAATCATCAGGCACAACAATGGAACATACACCTTGCGCGCTCCTAAAAGCGGCAGGATTGCCGCTGCCACAATTATGCTCGGCGAACAGGTGGCAGCCATGGGCGCAGCTGTGACCATCGATACGGTGAAAGATTTATGGATTGAGGCGCAGCTTCCAGCATCTCTGATCAGCAGCGTTAAAATTGGCGATGAAGTGCAGGTTGTTGGAGCGCCTCCAGGGAAAGTCATTGCTGTAGGTGGTGTCATTGATCCGATGACAAGATCAGCGACCTTGCTCGCCAGATTGCCGGCCCGTAGTGACCTTTTGGCCGGCCAGATGATCACTGTGACCCTCAAGCGTAAAACGGCACCTGGCGGCTTAAAGGTGCCTTCGTCCGCGCTTACCTATATTGATGGTGCACCTGTTGTCTTTGTCAAAAACAACAAGGGCTTTAAGCTCGTGAAAATCATGGTTCGTGGACAATCCATGGATGAAGTCACCGTTGCAGGCAATCTGTCATCCAGTCAGAAAGTTGCCACAACGGGTTTGGCTTATCTTGAAAAAATGATAGATAAATAATGACATGCTGCATCGTTTGATAGAGTTCTCCCTGACCCAGCGCCTTTTTGTTATCCTGCTTATGCTTCTTGTGGCAGGTGCTGGCATCAATGCTTTCATGAAAATCCCGATTGACGCTTTTCCAAGCATTGCCCCCGTGCAGGTCAAGATCATCATGAAGGCACCAGGCATGACACCCGTAGAGGTGGAAAGCCGGGTTATTACGCCGATTGAAATGGAACTTTTGGGTATTCCCAATCAGGCCGTTCTACGTTCGGCTGCCAAATATGCAATCGCTGATATTACAATCGATTTCAAGGATGGCACCGATATTTATTGGGCGCGGCAACAGGTTGCCGAGCGTTTGGCAAATATCACAGGAGATCTGCCAAGCGGCGTGTCAGGCGGCATGGCACCGATTTCGACACCTTTGTCTGATGTGTATATGTTCACCGTCGAAGGTGGCACGCTCACTTTGTCTGAACGCCGCAGCTTACTGGATTGGACAATCCGCCCGGCACTGCGAAACATCCCCGGGGTTGCAGATGTCAACTCCCTTGGTGGACATGTGCGATCCTTCGAAGTGATCCCCGACATAGCAGCTTTGGCCAGAGCAGGGCTAGGGGTTGGGGATTTAATCGAGGCGATAACCAAGAGTAATCGCAATGATGGTGCGGGACGGCTAACGCAGAGGGAAAAAGCTTTGGTGGTTCGGGTTGAAGGCGCTATTCAAACGCCTGAGGAGCTGCAGCAAGTCGTCTTGAAAATGATAAAAAACCGAGTGTTACGCCTTGGTGATGTCGCCAAAGTGCGCATTGGCAGTATCACACGTTATGGTGCCGTGACCAAAGATGGTAAAAGCGAAGTCGTGCAGGGGCTCGTCCTGTCTTTGCGTGGTGCGGACGCAAACACCATCGTTAAACATGTCCAGCAAAAGCTGATTGAACTCAAGCCAAGCCTGCCCAGGGGCATCAAACTCGTGCCATTTTATAACCGCTCTGATCTTGTTGATCGAGCCGTTAGTACAATTCAACGCGCTTTGATAGAAGCAACCATTCTGGTCGTCCTGCTCCTGCTTGCCTTTCTTGGAAACCTGAGAGCTGCCCTCGTTGTTGCCATAACCTTGCCCCTTGCAGCGCTCATCACTTTCTTTTTCATGAATTCAATTGGCATGTCAGCCAACCTGATGAGTCTCGGGGGGCTGGCCATAGCCATAGGCCTGATTGTTGATGCCGCCGTTGTTGTGGTTGAAAACACCATGGACCGCGTCAATGTATCAGGCCAAAACCATCCCGCCCCCCTTCTGCATCGTGTTTACCAGGCGACGACCGAAGTCGCCACACCTGTGACAGCCGGGGTTATTATCATATGTCTGGTGTTCTTGCCGCTGCTGGCTCTTCAGGGGCTAGAGGGAAAACTCTTTGCACCAGTGGCACTCACCATTATTTTTGCTCTCAGTGCCTCGCTTATTTTGTCACTGACCATTATTCCAGTGCTGTCCTCCTATGCCCTGAAATCAGGTGTTCACAAGGAACCCTTTTTGATGCGCGTGCTGATGTATGTTTACAGACCAACCCTTGCGGCCAGTCTAAAAACCCCT
>JAKIUO010000197.1 GCA_021647535.1 Hyphomicrobiaceae bacterium | reverse complement strand
CCTATGGCAAATCTGATCTGGTACATATAGAGGCCTCTACAGCGGTAGAGTCCAGTACAGCTGCAGAGGCAAGTGCATCGGCACTCTTAAAGGCCAGCCTTGTGCAACGGGCCAGTGCGGCGCGGTCTCCAGTCTTTCCTCAAAAAATCCCCATGACTTTGCTGGGAATGGTCGCAGCCTTTGCGCTTGCCCTCTTGTTCATGTTGTTGACAGGTGGCAATCGGCGCGGACGGCGTAATGAAACGGCTCGCTTTCTGGCAGACACGCCCTCGATAGAGGCGCAATCGCCAAAGGTGAATGGAAGCTATGCCTTTCCGCCTGAATTTGGTGCGGGCGGGGCCTGAGTTTGTGTGCGAGAAATTTGACAAAAACGGGTGTTTCATGCTCTTGCTGTGAGCCTGTCAGCTAGCAAGCAAGGGTGTAATAGTGGAAATGCGCGGCGTTCGAATATGGTTATACACATTGGTTCTGATGGTGTTTGCAATGGTCCTGCTTGGCGGGGCGACACGGCTCACCGATTCAGGCCTGTCGATTACCGAGTGGAAACCGTTGATCGGGGCGATCCCGCCGCTTTCGGAAGCAGACTGGCAAACCGTTTTTAGCAAATATCAAAAAATTCCCGAATATAGCCAGGTTAATGAGGGCATGAGCCTAGCAGATTTCAAGCGGATTTTCTGGTGGGAATGGTCACATCGTTTTCTGGGACGCCTGATTGGCCTGGCGCTGGTCCTGCCATGGCTGCTCTTGACGCTGATGGGGCGTATTCCCAAAGACCTGCAACCCAAATTAGGGGTCATGCTGGTGCTTGGCGGCTTACAAGGGCTGATGGGCTGGTATATGGTGAAAAGCGGGCTGGTGGATCGGATTGATGTCTCGCAATATCGGTTAGCCGCGCATTTGATGCTGGCGGCTATTATCATCGCCTATATTAGCTGGGTGGTGCTTTCGCTGCAAGAGACCCGTGAGTTTGCCCTGGTGCTGCCTTTGATATCGCGCGATGTGTGGATTGCCGGTGCTTTGCTGGTGCTGTTGTTTGTGCAGATTGGTCTGGGAGCGCTGGTGGCTGGTTTGCACGCTGGCCTCTCCCACAATACATGGCCATTGATGGATGGTGACTTTATTCCAGAGGGTCTGTTTGATCAAACACCAGTGCTGGTCAATCTTTTTGAAAATATCATGACCGTGCAGTTTGACCATCGCTTGATGGCTTATCTGGTGCTCGCGCTGGCCCTTTTGCACGGGTTTCAGCTTATTGGAAAGAGTGACGGGCTGATCAAGGCCAGCACGATTGCTTTGCTGGGCACGGTGTTCTTTCAGATCATTCTGGGCATATTTGTGCTTGTACTGGTGGTGCCGTTTTCGCTGGCCATTGCTCATCAGGGGTTGGCCTTTGTCACGTTCATCCTGGCCGTACGCCATCTCTATCTGCTCAAAACTGCCTATGGACGGCAATAGCGACAGGTCTATGAAGAGGTGATGAGGCGGGCGTGCTCGATCTTTGTGCAATGGTCCATGACGACGTTAAGGCCAGCCTCTTGCGCCGTGAGCGCTGCTTCATCATTTTTGATGTCGAGCTGCATCCAGATGGTTTTGGCCTTTAGGACAATGGCCTGCTCGACAATTTCGGGAACGAATTCGGCGCGTCGAAAAATATCCACTATATCGACCTGCTGGTCGATCTGCGCCAGATTGGCAAATACCGGTTCGCCAAGGATCTGCTTGCCTTCCTGGCCGGGATTGATCGGCAGCACCTTGTAGCCCGCCTGTTGCAGATAGGCCATAACCTTGTAACTGGGCCGGTTTTCTTTAGGGCTGGCCCCGACAAGCGCAATGGTTTTGCTGCTGGTCAATATCTCGGCAAGCTCACGGTCTGTGTCTGCAGAACTCATCAAATTCCTCCTTTTTGGCCCTTTGGCATGTGGTAAAATGATACCTCATTCATAAGTCATTGAAAAGAAACGATAAACTAAAAATTATACGCTTGACACTTGCCAGTCCCCCACGTAAAAAAGCGTTTCTTATATTATAGATACATGCCGGTGCCTGCTGGTCCAACTGTTTTTGCCCTTGCTCTTGGGGAAGGCGTGCAGTTTGTCAGAGCAGGCGGTGGCGCATAGTTCAGGACAAGAAGTTCAAAAATGAAAACTTATACGGCGACGCCGAAGACCATTGAAAAAAAATGGCTGCTGATTGATGCGAAGGGACTGGTTGTCGGTCGCCTCGCCACTCATATCGCTATGCGCCTGCGCGGCAAGCACAAGGCGACCTTCACCCCGAACATGGATTGCGGCGACTATATTATCGTCATCAATGCCGACAAGATCGTCTTTACCGGCAAGAAACGTGAAGACAAGATCTACTACTGGCATACCGGCCATCCCGGCGGCATTAAAAGCCGTACAGCCGACCAGTTGCTTGATGGCAAATTCCCAACACGCGTTCTGGAAAAAGCCGTGTTGCGCATGATGCCCGGTGGGCCACTGTCGCGCCAGCAGATGAAAGGGCTTCATCTTTACGCGAGTGACAGCCATCCTCATGAAGCGCAAAAACCTGAAATGCTTGATATCGCCTCTTTGAACGTCAAGAACACCCTGCGACCCAAAGGAATATAGGGCTCAAGGGAATAAAGGATAAGGCGGAACGCGGCTGATCGTGTTTTGGGAATGAAATTGAGGGCGGGGTTCCCGCTATGAACCTCAAAAATCTATTGCAAGGGAGTGCACCATTGATGGGTGACAAGGAAATTAAATCTCTGGAAGAGCTGGGCAAAGCCACAGCACAGAGCGCCAACGAAACAACAAGCGAAACACCGGCTGCTGAAGCAGGCGCTGATGCCGAGGCACCAGCTGCCGCGTCAAGCGAACCAGCGGCACCGGTCTATGTGCAAAAACTTGACAAGCTGGGGCGTGCTTATGCCACAGGCAAACGGAAAAACGCCATAGCGCGTGTCTGGATCAAGCCAGGAAATGGCAAAATCACAGTCAATGGCCGTGAATTCAAGACCTATTTTGCCCGTCCGGTTTTGCAGCTTATCATTCATCAGCCGATCTTGGCCGCAGAACGCAAGGATCAGTATGATATTGTCTGCACGGTCAAAGGCGGCGGGCTTTCGGGGCAGGCGGGTGCTGTGCGTCATGGTGTGTCTCGCGCGCTGACTTATTACGAACCCTCCTTGCGCGGTGCGTTGAAAAAAGGTGGCTTCTTGACAAGAGACAGTCGTGTTGTTGAGCGTAAGAAATATGGTAAAGCCAAAGCGCGTAAGAGCTTCCAGTTCTCGAAACGTTAGGTCATACCAATCGCCCATGCAATGGGTCAATATCAAGGGCGGTTGGTATCAGATGTCAATCTGTTTGTCTTTATCAAGGCGGCAGAAAAGAAAAGAAAGCCTGCTGGCAACAGCGGGCTTTTTTTTTGTCGGCTTTTCCTATAGATAACGGTTAACAAATATAATTGAAAAACGGAGATGCTGGCGTGAATAAAGAAATGGTTGTCATTGGGGCAGGTGGGCATGGACGTGTTTGTGCGGATATTTCTGAAGCAGCAGGCTATGTGATGATCGGTTTTGCCGATGAGAACCATACACTTGGCGAACTTATTAATGGTCTGCAGGTCGTTGCCAATACATTTGATGACATTAAAGAGCATTGCCAGCCCGGCTTTCGACTTTTCTTCGTCGGCATTAGTGATAATGCCCTGCGTGAGCAGATTTTTAATCTGGCGACAGACCTCAACTATGATCTGCCGACCATCATTCACCCTTCGGCAGTTGTGTCGCGACACGCAAAGATTGGGCCGGGCACTGTGATCATGCCAAACGCCGTTGTCAATGCCAACGCCACCATTGGCAAGGCCTGTATTTTGAGCACGGGTTGCTCGGTTGACTATGACAGTGAAGTCGGCGATTGCGTGCATATTTCTCCAGGTGTCGCCATTACAGGCAATGTTAAAATCGGTGCCAAGTCATTCATTGGCACAGGGGCCAGTATCATACCAGGTGTTGAGATTGGCGAAAGCTGTCTGGTTGGGGCCGGAGCGGCTGTAACCAAGGATATTGCAACTGGAGGGCGCGTCGCCGGAGTGCCAGGAAAACCAATTCTTCATCATGGATAAGACGTTTTGGGTGTGAAGGACGTTTCTGGCGTAAAGGACGTTTTTGGCGTAAAGACGGGGCAGCTGGCAACAGAACAAGGGGCAGCTATGACGGTAAATAACATCAATATCGCAGTGATTGGAGCCTCGGGTTATACAGGGGCGGATCTCGTTCGTCTGGCCTTGCGACACCCTCATATCACCATCAAGGCACTGGTCGCCAAAACTCATGCGGGCAAGGCCATGGCGCAGGTGTTCCCGCATCTTGGCGGTCAGGGATTGCCTGATCTCGTTGATAGCGAGGCGGTTGACTGGTCTGGGCTTGATGCTGTTTTTTGCGGCTTGCCCCACGGCACGGCTCATTCGATCATTGCCCGTTTGCCCGAGCGGGTTAAAGTAATTGATATGTCAGCCGATTTTCGTTTGCGTGACACGGATACCTACAAAGAATGGTATGGCCTCACCCATAGTGCTCCCGAGCTTCTGGCACAGGCGGTCTATGGCCTATCGGAGCACTATCGCGAGGAAATCGCCAAGGCCCGGCTGGTAGCCTGTCCAGGTTGCTATCCAACCGCCACTCTAATGGCCTTGCTGCCCGTCATAAAGGCGGGAGCTGTTTCTCATGAGGATTTGATTATTGACGCCAAATCTGGTGTCACGGGAGCCGGGCGGGCTCTGCGGCAGAATACGCTTTTTTCTGAAGCGGGCGAGGGGCTGGCTCCCTATGCCATTGCGGGGCATCGTCATGCGCCCGAAATCGAGCAGGAACTCTCGCTTGTCGCTAAAGGAGCGTGTGCGGACGGTGTGCGGGTCAATTTTACGCCTCACCTCGTCCCCATGAGCCGTGGCGAGCTTATCACCTGCCATGTCAGGCTGGAACCTGGCAAAAGTGTCGATGATGTGCGCGAAGCTTTGGCCAGTGCCTATGAAAACAGCCCGTTTGTGCGGTTGCTTGAGGAGGGAATCGTGCCAGCCACCCAGCATGTGCGCGGTTCAAACCAGTGCCACATAGGTGTTTTCGCCGACAGAATTCCCGGTCGCGCCATCGTCATTGCTGTCATTGATAATCTGGTAAAAGGTGCAGCAGGGCAGGCAATTCAAAAT
>JAKIUO010000196.1 GCA_021647535.1 Hyphomicrobiaceae bacterium | reverse complement strand
AAAGACGAGAGAGAGAAGGAAATCGGAGAAAAAATACCCTTTTTCAGCACCACTAAGGTCAACAGATTTTACCCAAAAACCGCGCAATTACTGGCCTTTTGGGCAATCAGGAATTAAAAACAGAGAATAGTTTTTTGGGGCTACTGGCGGAGAGAGAGGGATTCGAACCCTCGGAACGCTTGCGCGCTCAACGGTTTTCGAGACCGCCCCATTCAACCACTCTGGCACCTCTCCTTGTTCAGGCTAACGATTGCTTGCGCAACAGGTCTTTGGCCCTGAACAGGCGTAAGCTATATCTTGCAAGGCGGCGGGCGACAAGCAATTTTTCGCCTCTGGACGCCAGCGATGAAACAGACTAACTGTTCACCTTCTGGCGTTCTGGCAGCGCTGGCGGATAGATCTGGTGCAGGGGTTGCGATCTGCCATTGCCAAGCGCTATACGGCAATGATTACGTTGCAAGGCGCGTGGCTCGCGAACGCCGCAAGAATGAGCGATCAGGCCGGTGCCATAGCGGATTTTACCCACATAATTCTTGATCTTCACCGCTTTGTCCAGCGGGTCAAGCCCTGATTGCAAACGCGTTTTATGTGTTGTGATACCGGTCGGACAGGTGTTGCGATTGCATTTCAGCGCCTGAATACAGCCCAGCGCAAACATGAAACCGCGCGCCCCGTTGACCATATCGGCACCGGCGCAATAAGCATAGGCGACTTCAGCCGGTGTGATGAGTTTTCCCGAGGCGATGACCCTGATGCGCGGACGCAAACCATAGCGGGTCAGCACATCAACGACAGCAGGCAGCGCTTCTCTTACCGTCAGCCCCACATTATCCATCAAGGGCATCGGCGCCGCCCCAGTGCCACCATCGCCGCCATCTACGGTTATAAAGTCGGGGGCGAACTGCTCATCACGAGCCAGAATAAGCTCGCACAATTCTTCCAGCCAGCCACAATCGGAAATCACCATTTTGAAACCCACCGGCTTCCCCGAGAGCTCTTGCAGGTGATTGATAAAGTCGAGTAGCTCGTTATTATTGCTAATTTCAGGATGGCGATTTGGCGAGATTGAGCTTTTGCCCGCCGGGATGCCACGGATCTTCGAAATCTCATTCGTCACCTTGACGCCCGGTAAAATGCCGCCCTTGCCGGGCTTGGCTCCTTGCGACAATTTAAGCTCCAGCATTTTGATTTGAGGGCGTTCGGTGATGGCACGCAGCTTGTTTTCATCGAGCGAGCCGTCCTCATTGCGCACCCCATATTTAGCGGTGCCGATCTGAAAAATAATATCACAATCACCCTCCAGATGATGCGGCGACAGCCCCCCCTCACCGGTATTCAGATAGATCCCGGCGAGTTTTGCCCCACGCGACAGAGCCCGGATGGCGGGCCGCGACAAGGCCCCGAAACTCATGGCTGAAATACCAATAATGGCTGATGTTTCATAAGGGGTTTTGCTGTAGGGGCCAAAGAGTATCGGCGCCGCTTCGCTGGTCTCTTCATCGAGCAGGGCAAAGGGGGCGTTGACAAATATCGGCATACCTGGTGCGGTCAGGTTGCGCGTTGAACCAAAAGCCACTGTATTGTCGATGCCGGCAGCTGACTGCGTCACCCAGCGACGCTCAGCACGATTGAAGGGCATTTCTTCGCGGTCCATGGCAAAGAAATATTGCCGGAAAAATTCTCCCAGATGAATAAACAGGCCGCGAAAACGACCGATCACCGGAAAATTGTGGCGCACCGCATCCTTGCGCTGCGTGACATCAATGACAAACAGGATAATCAGTGCAAGAAGGACCAACCCCACGACCATCACAAAAATGGTCGACAGCACGGCCATGCCCTTCATCGTGAACAAGGATAAAATATTCATCTTCAAACTCCCCGCAAGCTATTATCTGTTTACGCGAACGGTAGGCATCGGCGGTACGCAAAGCAAAACAATTTTCCGTTAGAGCAAAATATAAATCACTGATCTTACGCAAAAGAAGAAAAGAATGCCTCTGGCGGTTCGCTACGCGCGAAAGCGGCAAAGGGTCGAGACCCTTGTGCAATCCCAATTGTTGGGTTTTTAGGGACTGGTCCCTGAATGCCCGCTGCATAAGCGTCGCCGAAGGCTCTTTTTCAAGACCATCCCAAAAGTTGGGTGCGTAACATCAGTAAATAATCACAGATGCAAGTCATTGTTTTCATTTTATTATACTGAAAATACTTGAGAACTCGAAGAATGCGCGGAAGATATTTTTTTGACCCTGTCCCCATGAAAATCGCAGGACTGGCTGATCAATTCAAGATTTTCATGGGGAAAGAGGCCACAAAACACTCTGGCTGCTCCAATGGACAGGGGAGACGCCGGAGAACCGAACGCATTACAAGGGATAAATTGCATCATGAAAAACCTGTCAAAATTGAAAAGAGGAGCTGCCAAAGCCGCTATATTGCTCTCCAGCCTGACGGTCATTCAACTGGCTTATGCCGCTGAAACAGAGGAACGCAAATGGAGCGGTGTGGACACTTTTGTGCAGGCTTCTTCATCTGACAGGGTGGCTCATTTCAAGAAGAACCTGCAGCCTCATGATAATGTCAGATATAGCCATGACGCCTATCATAAAACCATTGTTCAGATGAACTGGTTTGATCAAGGACGTTCGCGCCAAGTAGTGGTCAATCTGAAACGGAACGTCGATATATTTGGTCTGTTTGAAGGTAGCAGCCTGGATTTGTCTCCTCGTGCCATAGCTATTCTGGACGATCTGGGTACTGCCATTATCTCGGACCGCATCAACAAAAGAACCTATGCGATTGCCGGTCATTCCATCATCAAGGGCGATAAAAAAGGCGACCAGCAATTATCTGTTCAGCGCGCGCAGCTGGTGAGGAACTATCTCAAGAAAAAATTTGGCATATCCGGCAAACGCCTCGTACCAGTTGGCTTTGGTTCTTATAACCTCAAGGACAAGCAGAACGTCAACGCAAAGAAAAACAATCGCATTGAGCTTTCCCTGATCGAAGATGTTTACGGCTTTGCGCCCAACACCATTATCAGCCTTCCCGATGCCAATTCGCCCCGAAGTGAGGGCATAATGATCAGCACATCTGCTTCAAAAGCGCTGGTGATCAAGACGGACAAGGCATCTGTACAGCTGGCCTATGCAAGACGGACGGAAAGTCACAAGACCAGCTCCATGGTCAAAAAAATACACAAAGCCAGGCGCAAGCGCATATCAAAAACCACTGAATATTCAGCGCGCCAGACATCGCGTGTGACATCGCGTGTGGCCAATAAAAACAGGCGTACCGCTTATAATGCTGGCGTGAAAAATGCCCGAGCTATAGCGCAAAGAAGAGGGGCAAACCGTCGCTCGGCCTATGGTATAGCAACGGCAAGGGAGCAGTATGTCCAGACCAATCCCTATGCCGCTTATGACACTGGATATGGATATGGATATGCCTATGCTGATGACGATGGATATAATGCCTATCAATCTGGTGGAACCGCTTATTCTTATGGTGGCTATGGCGAACGAAATGTGCGTTGTCAGTAAACCTGAAAGCCAGAGGGCTCGAACTCAATCCGCCCGCTGGCTCGCACCAGACCGGACACCGCTTCCTTTTGGCCAATGCTGAAAGGAGGCGGTATTTGCGTATGCCACTTGGAAACAACACCTCTCACAAGGGCGTGAACAGGCCTTGTGTTTTCCCTCATGTTCCTCACACTATTCTCCATAAATTCTCACGATAAAATCGCACATGCGAAGCTTTGGCAATTTGTTTGCCATGCAGTGAGATCCACAAGGAGAGCCCCCCATGCAGAGTATTGTGAGAAAGAGCATCGTGACAAAAATCATCGCCTTGCCCTTCCTTTTTAGTCTGGCATTTATATTTGCCGGCAGCCTTCAGGCCAATGAGAGCGCCAGCGGCAAGGGCTTGAAATGGCAGGGCTGGACGAGTGATCTGTTTGAGCGCGCCCGCGCCCAGAACAAATTTGTCATACTCGATCTGGAAGCCGTCTGGTGTCACTGGTGTCATGTCATGGAAGAAAAAACCTATGGCAATGCCAAGGTACAGGCGCTTTTGAAAAAGAAATATATCACGGTGCGTGTTGATCAGGATGGTGCACCCGATCTGTCGAGCCGCTATGGCGACTGGGGCTGGCCCGCCACCATTATTTTTGCCCCTGATGGCACGGAAATCGTCAAGCTCAGCGGCTATATTCCAGCGCCTCGCATGGCATTTTTGCTGCAGGCCATTATTGATGACCCCTCCCCCGGCCCCTCCGTTTTAGCCCAAGCCAAAATTACCGCCTCGACTACCAGTCATCTGTCGCCCGCCCAGCGCAAACTGCTGCGCGGCAATTATGAAGGTGTCTATGATAAAAAATATGGCGGCTGGGGCCAGATCCATAAATTCATCCATACGGACAGTATGCAGCTCGCTCTGGCAGATGCTGAAGCTGGAGGCGCCAACGCCAAAAAAATGGCAAGACAAACCCTTGATGCAGCGCTGGCGCTGCTTGATCCGGTATGGGGCGGTGTCTATCAATATTCAGATGAGCGCGACTGGAAATCCCCCCATTTTGAAAAAATAATGTCCTATCAGGCGGACTATATGCGCCACTATGCCAAGGCCTATGCCTTGTGGGGCGACGTGCGCTATTTACAGGCGGCCAAAAATATTGACCGTTACCTGAAAACGATTTTAACCTCGCCCGACGGCCCTTTTTACACCTCGCAAGATGCCGATCTTAACAAGCAGGTCGATGGCCATAAATTTTACGCGCTGGATGCCAAGGCACGTGCCAAAGCGGGTATGCCGCGCATCGACAAGAATATTTATACGCGCGAAAATGCCTGGGCCATCAGAGGATTGCTGGCCTTGTATAATGTCACCAATGATCGTGCGGTTCTGGATCGGGCGCTCAAAGCCGCCAACTGGATCGTTAAAAATCATCGTCTGGAAAACGGCTTTTCCCATAGTGTAAAAGATCGCGGCGGTCCGTTTTTAGGAGATAATCTGGCCATGGGACAGGCGGGACTTGACCTTTATGCGGCGACGGGTGAACGTCGCTGGCTGGTCGTGGCGCAGCAGGTCGGAAGCTTTATAGATCAGCATTTCAAACATCAGAGCGCCGGTTATAACACCGCCAAAGGCAGCGCCGCGAAAGTCGGCGTGTTCGCCAAATCAGTGCGCCAGATTGAAGAA
>JAKIUO010000195.1 GCA_021647535.1 Hyphomicrobiaceae bacterium | reverse complement strand
GGCCTCGCTCGCGCAGCGATTATTGCCTCTCAATTTTCACCAATCAACCTTGTCCTGTGGCCAGCTTGTCAAAGCTGATTTTCACCGGCAAAAATTCCTCAATCACAGCCGCGTTGGTCAAGGTATGCAGTGTTGGCTCAAGGGTTGTAAACGAGCCTTCCCCTGCCATCGCCATGGGCAAAAGCAGCTGGTCGGCCAGATGTGGACCGATGGCCACATTGGCTTTGACAAAGGCTTTCACCTCATCCGCCAGATCATCCGCTACCTGTTCGGCTTTCTTGCCGCGCTGGCCGAAGGCGGTGAACTGCTCGGTTTTATTTTCGTGCTCGACATTGACAATCAGCGCGTTGCCCGATCCATCTGCCTTGACCTCATGGGGTTTGAGTTGATCGGGGCCAAGG
This sequence comes from Hyphomicrobiaceae bacterium, assembly GCA_021647535.1. Lineage (GTDB taxonomy): Bacteria > Pseudomonadota > Alphaproteobacteria > Rhizobiales > JAKIUO01 > JAKIUO01. The sequence continues at coordinate 4,812 of JAKIUO010000195.1, read as the reverse complement.
TCCAGTGCTTTGCCTAGCGTATCAAGTTCGCGGCTGGCGATATCAAAGGGCATGTTGCAAAATATCGCCTTGGCGCTGGTCGCCAGATGTTTGCCCGGTTCAAGCATTTTGAGCGGTACGAGGCTGGCCACCGGTTCGATCTGCGCGACGACACAGCCCCCACCGGCGGGGACAAAACCAGGGCGGGCGAGATGCAGTTTTATATTCGCGCCCATTTTTTCCAGCATGGAACTATAGGAGCCAGCCACAAAATCAAAGGGCGGCGACATGGGGTTGTGGGTGCCGCCGGATATTTCGATATGTGATGGTTTTTGCGCCAGCAGTAGCGGTGGCAAGATGGTTTGCAATACCAGCATGGTGCTGCCCGCCGTGCCGATGGCGAATTCATAGCGTCCGCCGGTGACCGTGCCAGGGTGAAAGAAAAATTCGCGGGTGCCAACGCCGTTTAACGCGCTATATTTACCGCCGCAAATGGCAGCAGTTGCCTTGAGCGCCGTCAGGTGTTGGCGCATTAGTCCCGGTTTGTGACGACCAGCGCGGATGTTTTTTATTGAAAACGGCTTGCCGGTCAGCGCCGACAAGGACAAAGAGGTGCGGATAATCTGCCCGCCGCCTTCACCTTTTGAGCCGTCTATGTTGATCATCATTCAGGCCCTTTAAAAATTGGAGGAGAGGGTGGGATTCGAACCCACGAGATGGTTACCCACCTGCATACCTTAGCAAGGTAGCGCTTTCAACCGCTCGGCCACCTCTCCATATTATTATCTGATGTTACGCACCCAACTTTTGGGCTGGTCTTGAAAAAGAGCCTTCGGCGACGCTTATGCAGCGGGCATTCAGGGACTAGTCCCTAAAAACCCAACAATTGGGATTGCACAAGGGTCTGGCCCCTTTGCCGCTTTCGCGCGTAGCGAACCGCCGGAGGCATTCTTTTCTTCTTTTGCGTAACATCAGTTATTATATTGCAACCGCTATAAAATCAAAAAAAGCCGGGACGACAAGTAGGATGTGAAACATTGTGCTACCATTACACCACCGGTTTCAGCGCAAAGGCATAAACCGGGCGGGAATCGAACCCGCACCTTTCAAGGTCAAATTGATGTAGTTCCACGGGCATTCGCCCCGATTTGTTTGTTGTGCCTGCCCGCAATCGATGTAGGACGGCGGACAGGCTTTTTTCTCTATTCACATACTCATCAAGTGAGCAGCTTTATCTTTTCGATCTCGCCGACCCAATGGTCAGGGTCGATGCGACCGCTGGCAAATTTGGCGATCTGCTCGAACACGGCGTCCGAGAAACCGCCAATATTCAAGACATCAGGGCGATCATAAGCAGGCGTGCTGGTGCTTGGTACAATGTCCAGACAAACCAGCTTGGCGTCGGGGTTGCGGCGTTTCAGCTTCTCCCATTCTTCCATAACCTGCGTGCTATCGCTCCAGGTATAGTCGGCCCAGCTTTCATTGTCCGAAACCAGAATGACCAGATCAACCAGAGCCTTCTTGCGATTCAACTCGGCAAGAGGGGCAGAACAGGTTGTTCCGCCACCGCCAAACCGGGCCAGTATCTCGGCGTTTCTGACCACCTTGGTGTCGGCGCAAAGGGCCAGTTTGTGGACCTTTGTGTCAAACGGCATGATGAGAGCCCCCTTGTTCTTACGCAGAACGGCGGCGGCCATCAGGCCAGCGACATCGATACAAGTGACCTTGGTCGTTGAGCCCTTGCGATAGCCCGTAACCGGGCTATACATTGAGCCTGAAACATCGGGGCAAACGACAACGCGTCCCCTGAATTCAGGCACATTGATGATGGCCAGCTCCATGGCGACGGCAATGGCCTCACGGATCTTTTTGGGCACCCCGGCGTCCATATTCTTCCAGGCAGCAAAAAGCTGGTAAGGAAAAACGCGGGCACGAGCGATGCTTTTTCGATCGATCAGTTTCGACACGATGGCATTCACCATCTCACCATTGTCAAAAACGCCGTGACGGGCAAATGTGTTCAGGTTCATGCGAACCATCTGCCAGCCACCGTTAAGGGCAATCTGCACCCACTGTTCCTTGCTCAACTCAAGCGAAGTGAGCATCTGAAAAGGCACATCAGGAACGCTCATGCCGTTCGGGTTTTCCTGCAGAGCCATCAGATCACGCACCTTTTGCGGCAACAGCTCGACATCAGATGGCTTGCCGAGGATCCAGGCAAACAGAGCATTGCGCTGCTTGTTGACCGGGGTCGGGTGAACCATTTTGATGACATCGGTCAGTGACGGTGAATTACCGACACTTGCACGAAGCAAAAGCTCATCTGAAGCGCTGTTCAACCAGCTCTGCACCAGCTTTTTAGGCCGTGTACCAAGTGATGTTCGCCCGGTAGCACCAGAACGCATGATCTGCACGAAATTGCGTAACATGCGGCCATTACCGATGATCTTTGGAAAAATCATCTCAAAGTGCGGAAGGCTGGTCGAAGCCAGAACAGCAAGCAACAAAGCAGGCGTATCCTTCATGTGACCGTGCTGACGGGCATAGATGGCAGTCTTGGCGACGAACTCGGGTTCCACCGAGATAGCGACATCAAGAAGCTCATCAAGCTGCTCACCGGCAGTGGTATAGAAGGTTGTGTTCAATGTGCCGGTAGCGGCCAGCTGGGCCAGCTTTTGCTTGTCCGACAAGGTATAAGCCTTGCCACCAGCATGGTTTGTGGTATCGGTCCGCTTGAGCTGTTGCTTGCGGGAAGCGAATAAGTTTGAATTTGACATCTTCCTGCTCCTTTGCATCTGGTGCATCTGTTTTCTTTTTGTCCGTCAGCCTCATGCTGTTGGGTAGTGATGCCAAACAGTATTGCCAGAGCCGTGCCAGTTAGGGTTAGAAATTAGAATTAATATTTAAGCATTTGAAATATATATGTAATAAAATTTAATCGTGATTTTTTGTGAAAATTGGACATGGCTAGTAATTGTGATATATTATATTTTTATATCGTTATTTATATTTTTGGATACATATGGATATGCGTAAAACTGTCGTCATCGGTTTTTTGGGCACCACGCTGGACCGGCGCGGCAAGGGGGAGCGCTGGCAGCACTGGCGGCCCAGCATTGCCGCCTGTCAGCATGGTGACCTTTTGATCGACCGCTATGAGATGCTGCGCGCCCCTAAAGAACGAGGGCTGGCACAAAGAACCGCCCAAGACATGCGGCAGGTATCGCCGGAAACCGATATTCGCTTTCATGATATGGTACTGAGCGACCCGTGGGATTTTGGCGAGGTTTATGGGGCGCTGCATGATTTTGCGCGCGGCTATGATTTCAAGCCGGACGAAGAAGATTATCTCATTCAGATCGTCACCGGCACCCATGTGGCGCAGATCTGCCTGTTTTTGCTGACGGAGAGCCGGCACATGCCGGGGCGTTTGTTGCAGCTGTCGCCAAGCAAGCCCTATTCCTTTGGCGCACCGGGAACCTATCGCATCATCGATCTGGATCTATCCAAATATGATCGGCTCGCCAGTCGTTTTTCGCAAGAAGTCAGCAGCGCCACATCATTTTTGAAAGCCGGCATTAAAACCCGCGAACCCACATTCAACGCCATGATCGACGAGATAGAGCGGGTCGCCCTGCGCTCCGATGCGCCCATATTGCTGACAGGTCCGACCGGCGCGGGCAAGACCCAGCTGGCACGGCGTATCTTCGATTTGAAAAAATCCCGCCATCTGGTGGCTGGCGATCTGGTTGAGATCAACTGCGCCACCCTGCGCGGCGATCAGGCCATGTCGACCTTGTTCGGCCACAAGAAGGGCAGTTTTACTGGCGCGCTGGCCGACCGTGACGGCCTGTTGAAAGCGGCCCATGGCGGCATCTTGTTTCTCGATGAAATTGGCGAGCTCGGGCTTGACGAACAGGCCATGCTGCTGGTGGCCATCGAAGAAGGGCGCTTTATGCCGGTTGGCTCTGACAAGGAGACAAGTAGCGATTTTTTGCTGATCGCGGGCACCAATCGTGATCTTGGCCAAGCTGTGCAAAAGGGCCGGTTTCGTGAAGACCTTCTGGCGCGCATTAATCTGTGGCGCTTTAAAATGCCAGGTCTTGCTGAGCGCCGTGCCGACATTGAGCCCAACCTCTATTTTGAGCTGGAGCGCTTTGGGGCGCGAACCGGCGAGAAGGTCAGTTTTAACAAGGAAGCGGCGCAGCTGTTTCTAAAATTCGCCCTGTCATCTGACGCTAGCTGGCGCGGCAATTTTCGTGATCTGGGCGCGGCCGTAACCCGCATGGCGACTTTATCGACTTCCGGGCGTATTGGTAGCGATATTGTCAGGGCCGAAATCACCCGTCTGAGCGAGGGCTGGCGAGAAATGGAACCAGGAGACAGGCAGGGCAGCGAGGACATTTTATCCTGCGTTCTCAGCCCGGAGCAACTCGCTGAAACAGATCCGTTTGACAAACCACAACTGGCTTATGTCATAAAAACCTGCCGCCAATCCAAAACTCTCAGCGAAGCAGGGCGTAAACTGTTTGCCGCTTCACGACAACGCCGCAAAACCAATAACGACGCCGACCGCCTGCGAAAATACCTCACCCGCTTCAAGCTCGACTGGCAAGCGGTGCAGTGATGACGGCGCGGGTTGGTTTCCCCCTCGTTACCAATCAAGGCCCAGCGGCGTTGTTGCCAATCAGGTATTACTATTGTGAGAAGGTGGGCGATGGAAATGCTACATTAATTTTAGCCTGAATCCGTAGGTTCATAACGTCATTTTTTCTTGTGCTCATTTTGTAGCATTTTTGGCGATGGTTGTGAAGAGTTTTGCGCCATCGGACA
>JAKIUO010000004.1 GCA_021647535.1 Hyphomicrobiaceae bacterium | reverse complement strand
GGCTCAAAAGCAAGTTGCTGGTCGTCATGGCGCAAGGTGTGTTCGAGGATCGACAGGGTGGTTCCGGCATGAGCAGTGATGACGAGCTCTTGCGGGCTATACATGGCAATGCCGCTGAGCTGGCGTGTTGACAGGGTCTGGTCGATCCGCATGGGGCGTCCCATATGCTGCTTGGACTGTTCACCAATCACTTCAAGCCGGGTCTTGCGGGCACAGGCCTCGCCAATAATTTCGCCAAGGTCGTCCGCATCGCGCGGCAAAAGCAGTTCGCTCATCGGGGCAGCTCTCCATCAGTCGCAAGTTCGGCAAGTTCGGCTTCCAGTCCGCCTCGACCCGGTGCATCAAGGGGAAACACCTTGGCGGGGTTGAGCAGCCATGCAGGGTCAAAAACCGTTTTGATGCGGGTTTGCTGCACGAGATCAAGCTCGGTAAACTGGACGCGCATCAGATCGCGTTTTTCGATGCCAACGCCATGTTCGCCAGTCAGACAACCGCCCGCCTTGACGCACAGTTTTAAAAGCTCGGCACCGCACTCTTCGGCGCGCAACAGTTCTTCTTCGTTATTGGCATCATAAAGGATCAGCGGGTGCAGGTTGCCATCGCCAGCGTGAAAAACATTGGCGACCTTAAAATCGTGATGGCGGGCGATATGAGCCACCCAGCCCAGAACATCAGCCAGACGCGAAATCGGAATGACGCCGTCCATGCAATAATAGTCAGACAATTGCCCCATGGCCCCAAAGGCCGATTTGCGCCCCTTCCAGATCTTGTCCGTTTCTTCGTCATTTTGGGCGACGCGAATGGTTTTGGGATCAAATTTTTCTGCGATGGCGCGCACATGCTCAAATTGCAGGCTGATCTCTTCTTGCGAGCCCTCAACCTCAACGATAAGCAGCGCTTCGACATCTAGCGGGTAGCCCACTTTGACGTAGTTTTCGCAAATATGAATGGCGCGCTTGTCCATGAATTCAAGCGCTGCCGGGATCATGCCGCTGCCAATGATGGCGGTGACGCAATTGCCCGCATCTTTGGAGGTGTTAAAGCCGATCAGCATGGGGCGGGCCATTTCAGGTTTGGGCAAAATACGCACAGTGGCTTCCGTGACGACCCCAAGCTGCCCCTCGGAGCCATTGATCAGGCCGAGCAGGTCAAAACCGGCCGCATCAAGATGGTCGCCGCCAATATTGAGCACTTCGCCATCCATCAAAACCAGTTTTACGCCCAGGACATTATTTGTGGTGACGCCATATTTAAGGCAGTGTGCGCCGCCCGAATTCATGGCGATATTGCCGCCGATTGTGCAGGCAATCTGCGAGGAGGGGTCGGGGGCATAAAAGAATTTTCGCGTGTTCATGACCTCCGAGATGCCAAGATTAGTGACACCGGCTTCGACAATCGCCGTTCGGTTGTCATAGTCAATGTCAAGGATGCGGCGCATACGTGACAGGCCAATGATCACACTGTCTTCGGTCGGCACAGCGCCGCCGCACAAAGAGGTTCCGGCCCCACGAGCGACAACTTGCACATTCTTTTCGTGGCAATAGGCCAGCAGCTCGCTGACTTCAAGGGTGGAAGACGGCAAGATGACCAGCAAAGGGATGCGCCGATAGGCGGTGAGGGCGTCGGTTTCATAGGCAGAGCGCCCGTCTTCATCCTCAATAAAAACAGCCTCGGGCGCTATTTTAGCAAGATCTTTGGCGATTTGCAGCCTTTGTGCAATGATGGCCTGGTCAGGCTCTGGCAGGGGAATGAAAGACATATTCGCTCGTTTGGTTCTCAAAGGTTATGATAAAAACTGGCTTTTTATTTTGGGGCAGATCATGCAGATGCGCCCGCACTCTATCCTTTATAGAGCGTATGACCCGACAAGGCCATGGCCGTTTCGCACGAAAACACACAAGAAGATGGAAAAACCAACTAACGAAGTCGGATTTAAGTGATAATTCAGATCGTTTTGAAAAACAGCCAGAGGTGTATCTATTCTGACATGCATCAATTCGCCGCGTGCAAAGACATTTTTCTGTCAGATTGATTGGGTTATCCTGCTCAAGAGCTTGGTTCAGTGCTGTGTTGTCGAAAAAAGATCATATTCGATCTATGGCGTGGATCAATAAATGAAGTTCCACAGGAGGAAAAAAACATATGATGAAAATTGTTAAAGTGGCGATTGCCGCACTTGCCCTCGTTAGCTTTGCTGGCGTTGCTCATGCTGAAGGCGATGCTGCCAAAGGCAAAAAAGTATTCAAAAAATGCCAAGCCTGTCATAAAGTTGGCGACAAGGCCAAAAATGGCGTTGGTCCCTCATTGAATGGTATTGTTGGCGCCAAAGCCGGTGCAGCTGAAAAATTCAAATATTCCAAACTGATGAAAGGCGCTGCTGAAGCTGGTCTCGTTTGGGATGAAGCCATGCTCGACAAATACCTTGATAAGAAGGGTGCGAACAAAACCCTCAAAAATTTCATCAAGGAAAAAGGTGGCAAGCCTAAAGGCAGATCAAAAATGGCGTTTGCTGGTCTCAAAAAACCAAAAGACCGTGCCAATGTGATCGCTTTCTTGAAGACATTTGTTGCCAAAGAAGCCGCCAAATAGGCTGACGCGCTAAAAATGAGGTGAGGCAACTCGCCGAAATGATAATGAAAAGGCTCGGGATTTTCCTGAGCCTTTTTTTGGCCTTTTGCCGTTCTGTGGATAAAAAGGCTCTGCAATCTGGAGGTGCTGACAATCCATGGTTGCAGTATTGCCCTTTGCTCTGCCATATTCAGCGAAATCGAATCGGACTGCAGCCCTTTGCCTGGAGGGGTTATTTATGCGCTGATACTAATAACACAGATCCAAGAGGGGGATTTTGAGGGTGTCGCTCTTATGGGGCAGGCCCGTGGGTACTACACGTTTGGTGCTCATCTCAAATGGACCTGGGCCATCGCCCTTGGCTATATTGCCAGTATTGGCGTGCATATTCTGATAAATGGCAGCTAGAGCGAGGCGTTGCTGTCGCAAATATTAAAAAAGCCCTCTCCCTTACGTGGGAGCGGGCTTTTTTTATGGTGGGTCGGGCCATTACTCTACTCGGTATCATTCCGGGGTATGGCGCTGATAAACCGGCTTCCATAATTTTATGCTGACCGGTACGGCGATATTGAGCCAGAAGGCTGTCAGCATCAGCGTATAGAAGGCCTCGGTCGATAGAATTTTATGTTCGATATAAGCAATATCCATAACCACAAAAGCGAGCTCGGCACGCCCCAGCATACCAAAACCGACCATCAGGCTTTGCGCCCAGTTCATCGAGCTGGTAAAGCGCGCGGCAAGGCTGGCAGAGCTGACCTGAGCCACAAACAAAGACAGAGTCAAAAGAACGGTATGGGGAAAGATCGAGATTAAAACAGGCCAGTCAAAGAGCAGTTTGGAGCCCAGATTGATAAAAAATATCGGCCCGAAAACCGAGAAAGCAATAATATCGACAACGAAGCTCGTGTGTTTATGGAGTTTGTCATCAGCCGGGTGATGAAAATATTCCTCTTTTAGAACAAGCCCTGCCATATAGGCGCCAATGGCTGGATGAAATCCAAAAGTGTGGGCCAGCAGGCCAATCAGCAAAGCCAGCAGCAGGACCGATAAAACTGAATGTTTACCTTTGTAAACGCTGATGACATCTGCGAAGCCATGATAGCCGATCAGCGGAACTTTCCCAAGCCAGCCATTGGTGATGCGGGGTAAAAGCCACTGCCCCAGAACAGAGATGGCCATAAAAAACAAGATGGTTTTGAGTATGATCAGGCCGATGTCGCTGATTTCGAAGCTGGCTTGGCCGGTCGCGATGGGGATCATGATCGCCAGGGCGACCAGCGAAGCGATAACATCAAGCACGGCTGAGGTCATAATTCGGGTTGCGGCAACCGAACGCCCCAGACCTTCGCTTTTTAAGGAGACCATGGTCAGTGAAACGGCGGTTGCGGTCATGGCGAGGCCGCACATTATGGAGATGTTTCGATCCCCCCAGAACCAGTCGGTTAGAAAATAGGCGGTGAAAAAGGGGACAAGCGCGCCAAATAAAGCGATGCCCCAACTCTTTTTCATGCTGGACAGAAAATGATCGGTGCGTTCCTCAAAGCCAAGGGCGAACATAATGAGGATGATCCCCAGTTCTGACAGGGTCGTAATGAATTCATCGCTTTTTTCAGGCAGCACCCCAAGATTGACGAGTACAGCACCAAAAATCAAATACCATAATACATTGGTCAGGCGGGTCTTGCTGGCGACGAGTATTGCCAGAAAAGCGGCAGCCCACATAAGGGCGAGTTGGGTAAGAGAGTCCATAAATGAAGTCCTGATTACCGGCATGTTCGGAGGCGCTGCACCCTGTGTGTGCAGCGATCTGATGACTATACCAGCCCGTCGGCGTTTTGAGTTTTCTAAATGGCTTGCAGCTCTTGAAAGTAACGAAATGGTAAGAGGAGACGCTCACTCTGGTTTCTAACGAGATGTCGTATAAAAACCCTGTTTGGCGAAGCCGTAGGGTAAGGCGGCGTTAACCATTCACGCATAAGGTGCGTTTAACTCATTTACATTATAAAAGGTGCGCCATGACCGATAATATCCAGCTCAACAAGCGTTTGCAGTTTCTCAAGATTGACCAGCAAACCAGAGATATGCTTGCGGAGGTCAAGCCTCTTCTGGAGCCTGAGCTGCCGCGTATTCTTGCTGCCTTTTACGAGCATATTTCGAGCTACACTGAAGTGCAGGAGAAGTTTTCTTCATCTGAGATGGTGGCGGGTGCCAAAAATGCCCAGACCCGTCACTGGGCCAATATTTTGACGGGGCGCTTTGATGAAAATTACGTGGCCTCTGTGCAGCGCATCGGCATGACCCATCACCGTATTGGTCTGGAGCCGCGTTGGTATATTGCCGGTTATTCGATGATCCTTGGAGAGTTGATGGCGGTTCTGGCCGGACAGTTCTCCAGCCGTTTTGGATCTGGAGATATCAAAAAACGCGCTGAGGCCATGCGCGCCGTCACCAAGGCGGCGATGCTGGATATGGATTTTTCGATTTCCATTTATCTGAGCGAAGGTGAGCTTGAAAAACAGCGCAGCCTTTCCAGTCTGTCCCAAAATTTTGAGGAATCAATTGGTCGTATTTCAACGGGTATCACTGAGGCCACTGGCCAGATGCGCACCATGGCCTTGGGCATGAAAGATGTGGCACAGGAAAACAGCGCGCGCACGGGTGAAGTGTCAGATGCGGCCAGTATGGCGACCAGCAATGTGGAAACCGTGGCCGCCGCTGCCGAAGAATTGACCAGCTCGATCATGGAAATTTCGCGCCAGCTTGACCAGTCGAGCGAGAAGGCCAATGAGGCTGTGAGCAAGGCCGAAAATGCCAATACGCAGATCAAAAACCTGGAGCAGGCTGCGGAAAAAATATCAGAAGTCACTGTTCTAATTCAAGATATTGCCGAGCAAACCAATTTGTTAGCGCTGAACGCGACCATAGAAGCGGCCCGTGCTGGCGATGCTGGCAAGGGCTTTGCCGTGGTGGCGCAAGAGGTCAAATCTCTGGCCAACCAGACGGCAAAAGCAACGCAGGATATTGCTGGCCACATTCAGCGGGTGCAGTCCGAGACGGGTGAGGCGGTGTCAGCGATTGCCACCATCGGCGAAGCTATCGGTGATATTAATGAAGCAACTGTCGCCGTTTCAGCAGCGGTCGAAGAGCAAAATGCGGCGGCCAGTGAAATTGCCCGAAGCGCCCAAGATGCAGCTCAAGGCACCAGCCTTATTACAGAAAATATCGGTAGTGTATCGCTGGCAGCTGGCCGCAATGCAACGGCCTCAGATGAGCTGTTGAATTCTGTCGGCGATCTTGCGGCCCAGGGCGATGAGCTGCGCAGTAATGTTGCAAGCTTCCTTAATGCGGTAAAAGTCGCCTGATTTTTCTTATTCTCGTCAATAAATTTTAAAGAGGCCTGATTTATTTCAGGTCTCTTTTTTTATGCAGAAAATTCCGGAAAGACCTCTTTCATCATGCGCTCATTATAAGCAACAAGATTGTCATCATCACAGATGTAATCTCTGATCTTCGAACTCATCTTTGGGGTGATGAAATTCGCTATATAGGCAATTGTCGTGGCGTCTATTTCTGCAGGCTTGTCGCCGCCAAAATAAGGTTTGTCAGCAAGCAGGTCGGACAGGGCATCAATATCGTGTTTGGCAAGCGTGACGATTTCTTCTGATGAAAGGCGTCCCGTTCCCTGGCCGTGCAGGGCGCTTTTGACGCTTCGTTGGGCAAGGGTAAAAACCAGTTTGCGCAAGGGGTTGGGTATCGATTCCAGTAGAGCATCACGGGTTAGTGCAGCATTTTCTTTCAGGACCCAACGCTCAAAAACCACGCCCCAATAGGTGCTTTCATCGAGCATACGGGTAATGGTGTGGTGGAGGGCCAATTGTTCCTTGCCAAGATCGTTGCGCAAGGGATAGCCATGTTTGCGATTGAGATATTCGATGATGAAGCGACTATCTGGAATGGTCTCGCCATTATCAACCATCCAGGGGGCCTTGCCATTTGGCCCTTTGGCCGGATCCGTAACCTTGACGCTTTTATATTCAATACCGGCCAGGCGCATAAAGGCTTCAACTTTCATGCAGAACGGACTGGCATTGGGTAATCCGAAATGGGGGGCAAATTGATGTAATTCAAGCATGAAAAAATCTTTCAAGGTTTTTATTTTATAGCCAGTGGCTATGGTCATCCGGGTTATGGACCTACGAACCTCGTTGATATGAGTACGGTTTTACGCCCAAATTTTTCGGTTTTCGAAGTGGTTGGTATAATTCCATCAGGATCTGGCCCTTAATCTTACTAATATTGTAAGTTTTTTTTGAGCAAGGATCAACTTTTGTCGGCGGCATCATAAGCTGCGATGGCAGCCAGATTGACAAGTTCGCTGTCTGATGCGCCAAACTTGGCGATTTGCACAGGTTTTTCAAGCCCCACCAGCATGGGGCCAATCACCGTGCTGCCCCCCAGTGTCTCCAGCATTTTCATCGATACAGAAGCGGAGTTCCAGCCCGGCATGACCAGTACATTGGCAGGTTTTGACAAGCGACAGTTCGGATAAAGCGCCATGGCTTCTTTGGAAAGCGCCACGTCGGCAGCCATTTCACCATCATACTCGAAATCAACGCCACGCTCGTCAAGAATTTTAATGGCTTCTCTCATGCGCTCCGAGCGCGTGCCTTTGGGATAGCCAAAGGTTGAATAGGCCAGCATGGCAACGCGCGGTTCATAGCCAAAGCGACGCGCCGCTCGGGCCGCTTCAATGGCGATATTGGCGAGTTCCTCTGGCCCCGGCGCTTCATGAATGGCGGTATCGGCAAGCAGCACGGTACGGCCTTTATTAATGGCCAGCGTGACGCCGATGACGGTGCGACCCGGTTTGGGATCAAGGGCATATTGGACGTTTTTGTAAGAGATATACCAGTTACGCGTCAGCCCCGTGACCATGGCATCGGCGTGGCCCATACCGACCATGCAAGAGGAAAATACATTGCGGTCGAGACGCACGAGGCGGGCGCAGTCGCGATATAAAAAGCCTTTGCGCCAGATGCGTTCATAGAGAAAATCGACATATTGCTTGTTGCTCTCCGCCGCTTCAACCGGTTGAATTTCAATCTCTTTAGGTCGTTTGATACCGGCTTTTTTAAAAGCGGCCTTGATCTTGTCAGGGCGCCCCACCAGCACGGGCTGGCCGAGCCCGGCGTTTAAAAAGGCGTGGGCGGCATGGATGACCTGATCTTCTTCGCCTTCGGCAAAAATGACGCGCTTGGGCTCTTGTTTGACCTTGGCGAAAATGGTTTGCAGGATGGAGGCGGCGGGGTCGAGGCGACCAGAAAGCTTTGCCTCATACTCGTCCATATCAATGATCAGCTTGCGCGCCACACCGCTATCCATGGCGGCTCTGGCGACGGCTGCCGGGATTTTTTGGATGAGACGCGGGTCAAACGGCGCGGGGATCAGGTAGTCGGGGCCATATTTCGGGCGATTGCCCTGATAGGCGGCGGCCACTTCATCTGGTACATCTTCGCGTGCCAGCTCGGCAAGGGCGCGGGCGGCGGCCACTTTCATGGCGTCATTAATGGCACTGGCCTGCACATCTAACGCGCCCCTGAAAATATAGGGAAAGCCAAGTACATTATTGATCTGATTTGGATAATCAGACCGTCCGGTGGCAATAATGGCATCATCACGCGCGGCCTTGACATCTTCTGGGTTGATTTCAGGGTCCGGGTTGGCCATGGCGAAAATGATCGGTTTGTCGGCCATCGAAGCGACCATTTCCATAGAAACAGCATCGGCCACCGACAGGCCATAAAACACATCGGCCCCCACCATGGCATCGCTTAAAGTGCGCGCATCGGTTTCAATGGCATGGGCGGATTTCCACTGGTTCATGCCCTTCGCGCGGCCCTTGTAGATGACGCCTTTGCTGTCGCACAAGGTGACATTTTGATGGGGCACGCCCATGCTTTTGGCCAGTTCAATGCAGGCAATGGCGGCAGCGCCCGCGCCATTCACCACCATGCGAATGTCCTTGATATTGCGATCCGTCAGATCAAGGGCGTTGAGCAGTCCGGCCGCTGATATGATGGCGGTGCCGTGCTGGTCATCATGAAACACCGGAATATCCATGACTTCGCGCAGTTTTTGTTCGATGATAAAGCAGTCAGGGGCGGCAATATCCTCCAGATTGATGCCGCCAAAACTGGGGCCAAGATAGCGCACCGCATTGATGAACTCGTCGGCGTCTTTGGTGTCGATTTCAAGATCAATGCTATCGACATCGGCAAAGCGCTTGAACAAAACGGCCTTGCCCTCCATCACCGGCTTGGAAGCCAGCGCCCCCAGATCGCCCAGCCCGAGTATAGCCGTGCCATTGGTAATGACAGCGACCAGATTGCCTTTATTGGTGTAATCATAGGCCTTGACGGGATCATCAAAAATGGCCTTGACAGGGGCCGCGACGCCCGGTGAATAGGCCAGCGACAGATCGCGCTGCGTTGCCATCGGCTTGGTCGGGCAGATTTCCAGCTTGCCGGGCTTGCCGCCCATAGAGTGGAAATGCAGGGCATCTTCATCGGTGCAACCCAGCCTGTCCTTGCGATTGGTTTTTTTTGGGGTGACTTTTTTACCAGAAGACATGTTACGTGAAGACATGGGGCGGAGGCATCCTGCATAAATTATTGGGAGTCGGTCGGCGCTACCATAGAGCGGGTTGGCCAAAAGCTCAACAAGGAAGAGGGGGCAGTTTTGACGCAAGGCTGGACGATTTGGCAGTTTGCCATTTTGTTATGGACTGATTTGGATTAAGTGTGAGGACTAACGGCAAATTTTGACAAAAGGCTTTGAACCCCGCCATGAACGCCCCTCCCAAACCTGACAACAAGACGACGCCGATGATGGCGCAGTTTATGGAGATCAAGGCAGCCAATATGGATTGCATCTTGTTCTACCGCATGGGGGACTTTTATGAGCTGTTTCTGGAAGATGCGCAAATTGCTTCGCGCGCTCTGGGTATCACGCTGACGACCAGAGGCAAGCATATGGGCGAACCTATTCCCATGTGCGGCGTACCGGTGCGTGCGGCTGATGAATATTTGCAAAAGCTCATAAAAGCCGGGTTCCGTATCGCCGTTTGCGAGCAGATGGAAGACCCCAAAGAGGCCAAAAAACGCGGCCATAAGGCGGTGGTGCGCCGTGATGTGGTGCGTCTGGTGACACCGGGCACGATTACCGAAGAAAATCTGCTCGATACCCGCACCAATAATTATCTAACGGCACTGTTTGAGGGCAAAGTGGGCGATGAGGTGGCGCTGGCCTCACTGGATATCTCCACTGGTGATTTTGAGGTTTGCGCTTTTAAGGCCACTGATCTGGCCGGGGAACTGACCCGCCTTTCACCGCGTGAAATCCTTGTTTCTGACCAACGTCAAGAGACGGGCGAAGGCGGCGGACTGAAGGGGCTAGTAGAGCAAATCGGCGCAACCCTTTCGCCACAACCCGCCATTGCCTTTAACGCCCGGACGGGCGAGGGCGATCTGAAAAAACACCTTAAAGTCGATGCGCTTGATGGCTTTGGTGCCTTTTCAAAGCTTGAGCTGGCGGCCGTCGCGGCGCTTTTGCGTTATGTAGAACTGACGCAGATTGATCATTTCCCGGTATTGCGCGCCCCCAAACGGCGCTCTCAAAACGGCATCATGGTGATCGACGCGGCCACCAGGGTCAATCTGGAGCTGCTTATCTCCCTGAAAGGTGAACGCAATCACAGCCTGCTCGGGGCGATAGACCGCACATTGACGGGAGCTGGCACGCGGGAGCTGGCGTCGCGCCTGTCGGCTCCGTTGATGGACAGTGCCCATATTGACCGGCGGCTTGATGGGGTTTCCTTTTTGCTTGAAGATTTGCGCCTGCGCGATGATGTGCGTGACCTTTTAAAATCAACCCCTGACATGGCGCGCGCCATCGCCCGGCTGTCTGTCGCCAGAGGCGGCCCGCGCGATCTGGAGGTGGTGTGCAAGGGGCTGTTGCAGGCTGGGAATATCGCCACAAGGCTATCGCTGGGGCTTGGTCTGCCAAGCGTTCTGGCGGATATTGTTGCCCGGCTGCGAAAGCTTGATGAGGCCCTGCTTGATGAGCTGTCGCGCGCTTTGGTCGAGGATCTGCCCGTACTGGCGCGCGAAGGTGGTTTTATCGCCAAGGGTTATCGCCCCGAACTGGATGAACTAAGGCTGATGCGCGATGAAAGCCGCCAGATCATTGCCGGACTGCAAGCCGGTTATTGTGATGATACGGGCATAAAAAACCTGAAGATCAAACATAATAATGTGCTGGGCTATTTCATTGAAGTGACGGCCATAAATGGCGAACGCCTCATGCAGCCGCCTTTGTCCGATAAATATGTGCATCGCCAGACCCTGGCGAATGCGGTGCGCTTTGTGACGGTGGAGCTATCAGAAGCCGAACAGAAAATCACCACCGCCAAAGAGCGTGCGCTGGCCATTGAACTGGAGCTGTTCGCCGCCCTTGTCCAGCAGGTCCTGGCCTGCCAGCAAGAGATTGGCGTGGCCGCGCAGGCGCTGGCCAAGCTCGATGTTTATGGCGCTCTGGCACAGCTGGCGCAGGAGCATAATCACACGCGCCCGCGCATTGATGACAGTCTGGCCTTTGCCATAGAAGGGGGCCGTCACCCGGTTGTCGAGCAGGCCTTGCGCAAGGACAATGAAGGGCCATTTATCGAAAATGACTGTGTCCTGGAGGAGAGTGGGGTGCTGGAAGGGGGCGACGGAGAGAACAAGCGCGGGCGTCTCTGGGTGCTCACCGGTCCCAATATGGCTGGTAAATCGACCTTTTTGCGCCAAAACGCGCTGGTTGCCGTGATGGCACAGGCAGGTTGTTTCGTGCCGGCCCAAAAGGCTCATATCGGGCTGGTGGATCGTTTGTTTTCGCGCGTTGGCGCTTCGGATGATCTGGCGCGCGGGCGCTCGACCTTTATGGTGGAAATGGTTGAGACGGCGGGCATCCTCAATCAGGCCGGAGAACGCTCGCTGGTGATCCTTGACGAGATTGGCCGTGGTACGGCAACCTTTGACGGCCTCTCTATTGCCTGGGCAACCATCGAACACCTGCACGAGGTCAATAAAAGTCGCGCGCTGTTCGCCACCCATTATCACGAGCTGACGGCCCTCACCCAAAAACTGGAGCGCGCCACCAATGTGACCATCGAGGTCAAGGAATGGCGCGATGAGATTATATTCCTGCACAAGGTCAGCTATGGCATGGCCAACCGCTCCTACGGCATTCAGGTGGCCCGCCTCGCCGGACTGCCGGGCAGCGTGATCACCAGAGCTTCAGAAGTCCTTGCCCTGCTGGAGCAAGCCGATGATCGCAAAAAGCCTGCCGAACTGGTGGAAGAGCTGCCATTATTCGCTGCCAGTCGTCCACAAAGCGTGCGCCAACAGGAACCGGGAAAGCTGCAAACGGCGCTGGATGAGCTTGACCTGGATGATTTGACACCAAGAGAGGCGCTTGAGGCCTTGTATCAATTGCGCGATCTTGCGGAGAAAAAGTGAATGCAGGGGCCTTGCCCGTTCGACGGAGAAAATGGGGCCCATCCCCTTTTTCCTCATCCGTATACGTCTCACCCCCACCAAAGGAATAATCCTTTGGAAACCTGATTTGGGAGTGGGGGTGCCGTTCGTGGCCTCTTTTTAAATCAAAAGAGGGTGGGTTTGGGAGGTTTCCTCCCAACTGGGTGCGGGACTGGTCCCGCTTGCGCAGCAAATTAGCGTGTTACCCCGTGCTCCAGGCGCGGGGCTGGCGCATACCGGCGATCTTGCAGCTTTGTTTGACATAGCCATAAGGAAACAGCTCGAAAAACAGTTTGCGGCTTTCTTTTTTATCGAGGCCCTTTTGGTCTGCCAGCAGGGAAAAGACAAAGCGGGCATCGGCTGGAATGCCGTGTTCGTCAAAATAGTCGCGCATGAATGAAATGATCATCCAGTGATCATCGTTAAGCGAGAGCCGTTCTTCTTTAGCGATCAGTGCGGCAACATCCGCGTCCCATTGCGAGGGGTCCAGCAGATAGCCGTGGCCATCGCGCTCAATAGACTGGCCATTGACTTCACTAATGCTGATTTCGTCTGGTCGGGTTCTCATTAAAAACGTTCCTTTGCAAAGCTTGTGCTGCGCTATTGACAGGAAATAGAGTGGTTTTCAAGGGGGAGCAGTGAGGGTGCCCCACTATTGGACAAACCGCCTCTAGTTTTTTGCCAAAAGAAGCAAAGGGCCATCTGCGGCGGATTTTTTCATGCAAAGGGTGCGCAATAGTTTTAATATTCCTGCAAACCATTTCAATTTTTCTGGATCAGGATTTCTCTGTCGTAAGGCTGTGGCGAGGCCAAGCGGATGAGTGAGGACTTCGCGGCGCAAGGAGCCAAGCCATAGCGGGGCATCTGCATCGGGTCTTTTTATGATGTGATCGGAGCGCCAGAAGCGCAGGATCAGACGTTCTTTCTTGCCAAGGCCTGTTATCATATAGGTGACTTCTGGAAATTGGCCATTATGCATGAGAGGCAGGGGAGCCAGCTCGCTAAGTTGCGTGGTCGGCGACAAGAGTTTTAGGGCATGAAACGGGCTGAAGGCTTGAGCCTTTCGAAAGCTGATTTCCTGCATTTTTTTGGTGAGCGTTGCAATGGACCCCGTCCATTGCAGCCTGAAGACTTCTTCTTTTTCGCCTTTCAGGTCAATGCGGGTGCGCGGCAGCTCTTGCCAGTCTTTGGCCTGCCAATCGGCAAAACTGAGCTGATTGAGAGTGGGTTGCGGCGCATAACGGGCGATGTTTTTGTCATATTGCGCATAGGCGTGCCAGCCGCCAACAGTGATGAAAACGCTGAGCACGGCAACAGCTAGGAGCGAGCGACTATAGCTTTTATTGTCCATATGCTCAACCAAAAGGGCAAAACCGGCGGTCAGCATGGCACCAAACAACATGCCGCCCATGACATCCGAGGGCCAGTGAGCCGACAGATAGATACGTGACAGGCCAATGGCACTGACCCACAGACCGATGAGCGCATAAATGACAATTTTCCACCGGGTCGAGAGATGGCGTGTGATGAGCACAGCCAGCACCCCGAACAGCACGGTTGATAAGGTCACGTGGCCCGAGGGGAAGCTAAAACTGTTGGCGCCATTATAAAGGTCGATGGGCCGGGGCTTGTGCAATATCTGCTTAATGATCGGTACAAAAACGATTGCCGCACCAATGGCCAGAGCGGCCGCGCCTGCGGTCTGCCAGTTGCGCTGAACCAGCAAAAGTCCGATCAGCATGCCAGCAGCAATCAGCAGGGGCAAGGCATCGCCCATGGTGGTGATCAAAACCATGACGGCATCCATAGGCTGGGTGCGCAGGCTTTGCATGAGATGGTTGATGGCAATATCGGCCCGGACCAGTGGGTCGCCAGAAATCAGGTCTTCCATGACTTTCAGGAACCCTGCCATGGTGGCCAGCAGCAAAGCGGCCCAAAAGGCCATGCCCATCAGTTTGGGATGATCCGGGTCGAGCCAGCCTGCCAGTCTTTTGGTGGTGCCAAAGGGTAAGTCAGCCAGCCCGTGAATGGTTTTGGCATAAGCCAGCGCCAGCAAAGGCATACCCTTGTTGACGAGAAGCCGAATGATCCAGATGAAGGCAAGCAAAGCGATGATCAGCAGAACAACCAATGCGGCAAGGCGGCCAGAAACAGCGCCCAGCGTATTATAGGCAACGCCAAGGCCAGCAGCGGGCAGGATATGCAGGACGGCCCAGCCAAAAGCGGATATGACATTGGCGGCATAAAAACGCTTGGGCTCCATACCCAAAACACCGGCGGCAACAGGCAC
This sequence comes from Hyphomicrobiaceae bacterium, assembly GCA_021647535.1. Classification (GTDB taxonomy): domain Bacteria; phylum Pseudomonadota; class Alphaproteobacteria; order Rhizobiales; family JAKIUO01; genus JAKIUO01. The sequence goes on along the minus strand of JAKIUO010000004.1, from coordinate 20,493 downwards.
AATAGCGCGCAGGCCGGGCAAAAAACGGGCGATCAGAATGGCTTTTACGCCATGTTTTTCAATAAAGCGCTCGCCCTGTTGCATAAGATGCGGGCGCTTTTTCAGGTAGGACCAGTTGGTGATGACATCGCCCTTGGCATGGCCAATCCAGTAGGAAATGCCATCGCCAATCACCGCGCCAACCGTTGTCCAGATGACCATAGGGAGCAGATCAAGCCCCGCCGCCCCGGCAGCTGCCGCAACCCCCAGCACGAGGGCTTCTCCCGGCACCAGAGCCCCGACCAACAGAACCGCTTCAGCTCCGGCGGAAAAGCATAGAATGAGCCCCACCATTGTCGGGTTGGAGCCAGCAAATTCAATAATCTGCTGAACAAAGGCGTGCAGCCATTCTGTCATTCATACGATCCTTTTAAGGAGAGCCTGGGCCGTATTATCTAGGCACCAAGCCCCATCTGTATATAAGCCGTTGGACAAACGTCCTCGCATATATGACAGCCGATGCATTTGCCATAATCTGTATCGACATAGCGCCCCATGGTGGCTTCGCTCTTTTTGACCCGGAAGATGGCGTCTTGTGGGCAATAAATAACACAATTATCACATTCAAAGCACATGCCGCAACTCATGCAGCGGTCGGCTTCTTTTTGGGCCTGTTCTTCATTCGGGCCAAAAATGCGCTCACCAAAATGGCCGAGCACATTTTGTTCCCCAATATCTTTTTCCTGGCGTTTAAAGCGCTCTCTAAAATCAAAATGGCCAAGAAACAGATCTTGCGCCGGAACGATTTGACTATCAGAGCGGTCTTCATAATTATGAACAGCAAAGGTGGCGTTGTCTGTGCCCATTTGCTCCACATGATCATAATCCTGGGGCTCGTGGCCGGTCTCGCGCAGTTTTTCGAGCAGGCTGAAATGATGCACATTGACCTTGGGCAAATGGTCCTGGGCCTTGCCTTGCAGATAATGGTCGATGGCTTTGGCGGCAATCGAGGCCTGTCCAACGGCGGTGGTCAACAGATGCGGGCGCAACACGTCGCCGCCGACAAAAATACCTTCGCGTTCGGGCCAGCGGTAATGCGGATCGCCATTCATCAGGCCACGGCCATTATCGAGTTCTTCAATGCCGGTGAAATCGCAGCGCTGGCCGATGGCGGCAACAATCAGATCGCACGGAATGTCAAATTCACTGCCTTCCTTGATGACCATCTGGCCGGTGCTCCAGTCGGCTTCGACAACGCGCAGGGCTTTGGCGCGGTCGGGGCCATCCATGATGACCGCAACGGGAGCCAGCGAGGCTTTGATCTTGACGCCTTCTTGTGTGATATGGCGGATTTCCATTTTGGTGGCGGGCATGGCGTCGAGCGGGCGGCGGTACACAACGGTGACATCAGCCCCCTGCCGTTTGGCCGCCGTCGCCACATCATGAACAGTGTGGCCGAGCACAACATTTTCGGGGCGGTCCTTGTCGTGGCGCTTTGTGATATGGCCCAAACGGCGGGCGACAGCAGCCACATCCATGGCGGTATCGCCACCACCAATAACGAGGACGCGCTGTGAGCTGTGCTGCAGGCGGCCATCATTAAAAGCGTCAAGAAAGGAAATGCCGCTGATGCAATTGGTGGCCTCTTGCGCGCCGGGGATTGGCAGGGGAGAGCCGCCTTGCGCGCCAATGCCGACAAAGACCGCATCAAAGTCGCGCTCCAGATCTGCCAGCTCAATATCGACCCCGACCTTCATGCCGGTTTTGACCTCCACCCCCATAGACAAGATACGCTCAATCTCGCCACTGAGCACGTCGCGCGGTGTGCGATAGCCCGGAATACCATAGCGCATCATGCCACCAAGCTCGGCGCGGCCTTCAAAAATGGTGCAGGCATGACCCATACGGCGCAGCTGATAGGCGCAGGTCAGGCTGGCAATACCGCCGCCAATCAGCGCCACTTTCTTGCCGCTGTCAGGGCCAGCTGGATGCAGCGGCAGCTTGTGCTGTAAGGCAAAGTCGCCAATGAAATGCTCAACGGCGTTAATGCCGACATGGTCTTCAACTTCATTGCGATTGCAGCCATCTTCGCACGGCGCGGGGCAAACACGGCCCATAATGGCGGGGAAAGGATTGGCGTCCGTGGAGCGTTGATAGGCATAATGCGCCCAGCTCAGATCTTTTTTGGCCAGTTCCTTGTCGGTCAGATCATTTTCAGAAAGTTCTGCGGGCGGCTTTTCAATGCCACGTATGATATTGAGCCAGCCTCTGATATCTTCGCCTGCCGGGCAAGAGCCCTGACAGGGCGGGGTGCGATGCACATAGGTGGGACATTTATAAGAATGGTCCTGCGTAAAAATCTGTTCGCTGAGGTCCACAGGGTCATGACTGTCGCCCTCCCTGTAACGTCTGTATGTGCGATCTCTTTGACCCATGATAATCCTCTTTTACTCTTTACGACCTGCCCCTAAAGTCTGTTTTGGTGGGTTGAACTGAGTTGCCCTAACGCCAAAAACCCATAATTTTAGCCTATATCCCTGGTGAACCTATATCTCAGGCCTGGAGGTGATCTGGGCTCGTAAACGATTTTTTTTCAAGCCGCCCCTGATGAGTTCACTGGAAATCATTTCGGTAAAATCTTGCGGCCCTGCAATGTAGGCATCAAATGTGGACAGATCGAGATTGTCGGATTTGATCTGTGCGATGACTTCCTCTTTGTTGCTTTGAGGTGACAGGTTGATATAGGAGAAGTTTTCAAAGGCATCGCGCCACGAGCGGCACAGATTGTCATAAAAAGACGGGCTGTTCTGCGTGCCGGCCCGATAGAGGTGAAAGGCCTTGATTTTGTCGATGGAGATGGCGTGTTCAATGAGGGATTTGATCGGCGCAAAACCATTGTCACCCGCTATGAAAATAGAGGGGTGGGCGGAGTTTTCCTGTAGATAAAAATCGCCGTGCGGACCCTTGACCCTGATGCTTTGCTTGATATGCAGGGCTTTGGCGAAACCGGCGCTGGCCCTGTCATCGGCGCTGTCCTCGTCATCGGCAGTGGTGTGGATGATGAAATAGAGATTTTGGCCATCACAGGGACAGCTGAAAATCGGACAGGAATGAGAGGGACCATCTGGCAGCTGCAGGATGGCGGTCTGTCCGGCAAAAAAACGGAAATTATCGGCACTATTGGTGCGCAGGTGCAGCAGGCTGATCTGCTCATTCAAGGGCTGCAGGCTGGACACGGTGGTCTCTATGCTTTGCGCGGGCAACTCGTCTGGCTGGGTGGCTTCGCCAGCTTCAAGAGTGAGGTCGGTGACAGCGGTATTGCAGCACATCAGCATATAGCCGAGATGCTTTTCCTGGGCGCTCAAGTGATAGCCGGGCTTGTTGATTTCCAGTACTTCGCCTGAAATCTTGCGGGCTTTGCAATTGCCGCATTTGCGATCATTGCAGCCATAATTGACATTGAGCCCGGCGCGAATGGCCCCATCGAGCACGGTGTCGCCGCCTTCAACGAGGAATTCGTGACCACTTGGAATGATCTGCACGCTGGGGGCGATGATATGCAAAAGCATGTTGCGCGCGAACAAAACCGCCTTGTCGTGGCGCAGGCGAGCGGCTGTGGTGTCGCTGTCGTCCTGGGCCTCGGCGATGGCCGTGCGACCGGCATCAAGCTGGGATTGCCGACGGGCCAGCCAGCTTTGCAGATCGCGCATTTTCTTGCGGGCAAATTCGTCGAGATGTTCATCGCTGCCGAGCTCGTCGAGGCGCTCATTGACCGAGACAATAAGATCAATATTATTGTCGAGGGCGCTTTTGGTCTGGATCAAAAGGCTGCTCATGGCCTGCAGGCGGCGCAGCAGAATTTCGGCGCTTGGCGGGGCCGGGTTCTGCCATGAAAATTTCGAGGAGGCTTTGGCCTTGATCTGCTCGATCTGTTCGAGCACCGGGTCGCTATCGAGATCGACACGGGGAAACACCCGCAACAAATCCTCGATCTGCACCTTGCCCTCAAAAGTTTCGAGCTGGCCCGAGCGAATGGTCTTTTGAATTTTGCTGCGCGATACGCCCGCCAGTCGCGCGGCCTTGGAGACACTTAGCAAATTGGTCATGATAAGATATTTACTGATCAATGCTGGGCTTCGCAATAACTTATTTTTTTAATTGTCTGATATTAGACCTTTTTTGCAAAGAGGTCTTGGTTTTGTAAGGATGTCTTGGTTTTGCAGAGGCACCCTGTGGAATGAAATGATCGCTTGTGCTGCCTTCTTGTTTTTGAGGTGCCCCTTTCTTGTTTTGAGGTGTGACGTCTTCAAAATATTTTCATATGTCATCACAATAGATTGACCCGTTTGATTGTTTGTGGGGCAAAGCTGTAAAAGCTTCGTCGAATGTGCTAGAACAGGGTGTGCCCTGCAAGAAGGGTGATCTGCAAGAGGCAGTCGGGACTGCCCTTTAAAAAACAAATAGAACGAAAAAATTGGGAGAGAAAAAATGGCGCAAAGAATTACCATGAGCGTAGCTGGTCTGTTTATCATGATCAGTCTGGGACTGGCTCATTATAGTGGGACGATTGATATGGTGCCCATGAGCTGGTTGTGGTTCACCGCTTTTGTCGGAGCCAATCTGTTTCAGGCTGGTATCACCAATTTTTGCCCTATGACAAAAATCCTCAAAGCCGTCGGTGCCAGCTAGGTTTTTTTGTTGGCTGCCGGGCAAGTCCTTCTTTTGTCCGGCAGAGGATAGGATAAACGACAAAACCGCTCAGGGCACAGCCGCCCTGAGTGCGGATGCATTAGGCTTGCGTTTTGAACGAGGCCATTGCTCTTTGCTGGTGCCTCGACGCTGTTATGGGAAAAACCCGGTAGCTCTTGATATCTGGGGCGCAACCACCTATCTGTCAGCTCAATATAAAGTGAAGCTTTGCAAGGGGAATTGGATGGATATTTGGGGATCGGTGCCAAAGGTTGCTGCTGCACGCCATGACCGGGATGCCGGGGTGGATGATGATATTGACTTCGAGATCAAAGGCTCGGAGATGCAATTTGTCGAGGTTGAGCTGGACCCTGGCGAAAGCGCCATAGCGGAAGCTGGTTCCCTGATGTTTAAAAACGCTGATATTCATATGGATACAGTGTTTGGCGATGGTTCGAAAAATCAGGAAGAAGCTGGCTTTCTGGGCAAACTGGCCGGGGCTGGAAAACGTATTTTGACAGGCGAGAGTCTGTTCATGACCCTGTTCACCCATCAAGGGACGGGCAAGGCGCGTGTGGCTTTTGCCGCTCCCTATCCAGGTCATATCCTGCCCATCAAGCTTGATCAGATGGGTGGCACAATTATTTGCCAGAAAGACAGTTTTTTGTGCGCGGCGCGCGGCGTACAGGTTGGCATTCATTTTCAGCAAAAAGTCATGACCGGGCTGTTTGGTGGCGAAGGCTTCATTATGCAAAAGCTTGAAGGCGATGGCTGGGTGTTCGTGCACGCTGGTGGCACAGTGGTTGAGCGTGAGCTTGCGCCTGGCGAAGTGTTGCATGTGGATACGGGCTGTCTGGCCGCCATGATGCCAACGGTGGACTTTGATCTGGAACGCGCCGGTTCCGTCAAATCAATGATTTTTGGTGGTGAAGGCGTGTTTTTTGCCAAGCTTACCGGGCCGGGCAAGGTCTGGTTGCAGTCTTTGCCGTTCTCGCGCCTTGCCGGGCGTATGGCGGCGGCTACGGGCGTGGGGGGGCGCAGTGTTGGCGAAGGTTCGCTGCTCGGCGGCATTGGTGACATGCTTGATGGCGACTGATCGTCGTTCGCCGGAGCGCAAATACATGTACGTTCTTTAATATTTTGGTCACTTTTTCGCCCTGTCACTCTGACCAGTTGGCAACCATTGGCTGGTTGATTAGAGGAGCAGGGTGATTATATGAAGACGATCAACTCATGCGAACATCCAGCCGGGCGATGAGAGATTTGGCGAGAAGCCGGTCGCTGCTTTGGGGCTTGTTCTAACAGATAGTTTTAAGGGTTTTCCATGGTCTATGTGCTTTTATGTGTGGGCATTGCCCTGCTGCTGGTTTGTGGTGACGCGCTGGTACGCGGTGCGGTTGCGCTTTCCGTCAAGCTTGGCATTCCAACGCTGGTGATTGGCCTGACTATTGTTGCCTTTGGCACCTCGGCTCCTGAGCTGGTGGTGTCCCTGCGCGCCGCTCTGGCGGATGCACCGGGCATAGCCATTGGCAATGTGGTGGGTTCCAATATTGCCAATATATTGTTGGTGCTGGGTTTGCCAGCGATCATTGTGGCAACCGATACCGAGCAGGACTTTGTGGTTCGCAACACGATTTATGTCATTTTGGCAACGCTGGTTTTCATTGCCCTTTGTTTTGTCGGGCCGCTGGCGTTCTGGCATGGGGCTTTGCTGTTTGTCATGCTGATTGCGTTTTTGCTGGAGCAGGCTCGGCGCGCCGAGCAGCACAAGGATGCTGCCAGCGTGCTGGGCGCTGAAGCCATGGAAATGATTGATGGGGATGCAGGCGAACCCAAAGGCAATGGGATGATTTTCTTTTTGCTGGCTGTGGGACTGATAGGTCTGCCGCTGGCTGCCACCCTGACCGTTGACAACGCCTCCATTATTGCCCGGCGCTTTAACATATCCGATGAGGTCATTGGCCTGACGCTGGTGGCGCTTGGCACGTCTTTGCCCGAACTGGCGACGACCCTGACCGCTGCCATCAGGGGGCAGGCGGCGCTGGCCATTGGCAATGTGCTGGGCTCCAACCTGTTCAATCTGCTGGCGGTGATGGGCATAACCTCGATGGTAACACCGGTGCCGATCCCCGAAATGTTTTTGAAGGCCGATCTGTGGATCATGCTGGCCGCGACCATGTTGCTTTTGCCCTTTGTTCTCAAAGGCCGCGAGATCAACAGAATATCGGGCATCGGTTTTCTGACGGCCTATGTCGCCTATATCTATTTCGCCTATTCGCCACAGGCAGGAGCCTCTGCCACCGTCATTGAAGCCACCGGCAATCTGATAAAATAGCGGTTTTGGAGTTTTTCATGCAGGATAGAACAGCTTTATGAGTGACGCTAAAGCAGGCAGGGTGGCATTGGTCACGGGAGCTTCCCATCGCATTGGTCGCCATATCGCCCTTGATCTGGCGGCTCATGGCTGGGCCGTGGGGGTGCATTATAACAGCTCGAAAGAGGCAGCGCTTGAAGTCGTGGCGCTGATTGAAAAAGACGGGGGCCGGGCGCTGGCCCTCAAGGGGGATTTAGACGACGAGGCGCAGGTTCGCGAGCTTATCCCAGCGCTTGGCGCACAGTTTGGGGCCGTCAATCTGCTGGTCAATAACGCCTCCATGTTTGACCCCGACAAGCTGCAAAGCCTTGGTGTTTCGACTGAGGGCGACCCGGTAGGGGGTATGCTGAAATATCATCAGCAATTGCAAGTCAATCTGACCGCCCCGCTGATGCTCTCGCAGGCCATAGTGGAGCAATTACCGCAAGAAATCGAGGGTAATATCATCAATATTCTCGATCAAAAAGTCTGGCGACTGACCCCCTATTATATGTCCTATACGCTCTCAAAATCAGCTTTGTGGACAGCAACGCGCACGCTGGCGCAGGCTTTGTCGCCGCATACACGCGTCAATGCCATCGGGCCGGGGCCTATTCTGCCGAACAAGCGCCAGACACAAGAGGAGTTTGAGGGCCAGTGCGCCAAGCTTCCCCTGAAGCGCTGCGCCACTCCCGAGCACATTGCCCGCACCATCCGTTTCATCGTCGAAATGCCGTCCATGACCGGCCAGATGATCGCTCTTGATGGCGGTCGCCACCTCGCTTGGAACACCCCCGATGTCACCAACAAGCATGATTAGATCATGGACTCCTGGCCCTATGTCGTGTAGGCGGGAAGCAGAAATTTCTGGAAAAAAGAGAGCCTGAAATGAATGAGCAAACCCTTAGCCTGACGGCGACCAGAGCCAATGCGATCAATAGAACGCGCCATGTCTTTGTGCGCGATCTCAATGTCATGGCCACTGTTGGCGTGCTGGAACATGAAAAACTTGCGCCGCAAAAACTCATTATTTGCGTAGACCTCACCGTGCGTGAGGGCGAAGAGGGGCTTGAAGACCGGCTCGAAAATGTCGTTTGCTATGGCAATGTCGTTGAAAATATCAAGGCCATCATCGCCAGAGGCCATGTCAATCTGATCGAAACGCTGGCCGAAATGATCGCCAAAAGCGCCCTTGAGGATGCCCGCGTGCTGGCCGCCAAAGTGTGCATCGAAAAGCCCGACATCATCCCCGAATGCGCCTCGGTTGGCATCGAAATCGAGCGTTTGCAGGTCGGTTAGGCAGAGCCATGCAATTCTTGCTCAGACTCGCTTCGCGACGGGGCCAGCCCCGAACCCCGCAAACGGGCCACCCTCCAGACCTCCCTTTTTTCTATCTTTAAGATCAAAGAGGGATGGGTTTGGGAGGTCTCCTCCCAAGTGGGTGTGGGCGGCAGCCCGCTTGCGAAGCAAAGCGTCAAGAATTGAATTGCCACAGCTCAGTTAAGTCCAAAAACCAATCAGCTCTTGCCAAGCTTTTTGACAAGCCCTATATAGCTGACAGGGAGGTTGGCGTTGGACGTATTCCTCGCCAACCGGGTCAGGTCCGGAAGGAAGCAGCCCTAACGAGTTTCTTACGGGTCACTGTCCAGCCTCCTGCTTATGCCTCCCGCACCCACACTTTTTCACTTTTAAAATAGAAAAACGGGAGGTCTGGAGGGGGACCCTCCAGCGGGGTCAAGCGCTCAAATAGCGTAGCGGTAGCGCAAAATATAAAGGGCTGGCCCCGTCGCGGAGCGAGGTTGCTGTTCGAATTGAATGCTCCCGCTTGCCGCTCATAAGAAAAGCCATTTTTTGCTGTGACAGTTACCTCCTTCAATGTTAGGCTGGTCATTGAGACATATTGCCGCAGGAATTGGGTCGAAATATATGACGCGCAGCAAGCAGAACGAGACTTTTGCCCGTACCGCTTTTTTAGATGGCGCCAACGCGCCTTATGTCGAAGATCTTCAAGCCAGATATGAGCGCGATCCGCACTCGGTGGATGAGGAATGGCAGCGTTTTTTTGCCCAGCTGCAAGGGCAATCTGGCGAGGGGCGGAGCGAGGCGGCTGGTCCTTCCTGGCGGCGCGAAAACTGGCCAGTTGCGCGCAATGGGGATCTGACGGCAGCTTTTGACGGCGATTGGCGAGAGGACGAGCCTCAGACGCCGCAAGACCTTGATGAGCATATTGAAAAGATACTGGCGCTCAAAGCACAGCACTATGGTGTCGAGCTCTCGGACGCGCTGATTGTCCAGCATCGCCGCGAGACCGTGCGGGCGCTGGAGCTTATTCGCTCTTATCGTGTGCTGGGGCATCTGGTGGCTGACCTTGATCCTCTGGGCTTGATGCAGCGCCTTGAACATCCCGAATTACAGCCCGAATATCACGGTTTTACCGAGGCCAATATGGAGAATGTGATTTTTCTCGATGGCGAACTGGGCATGGAAACGGCGACCCTTGGCGAGATCATTACCCATTTGCGTCACACTTATTGCCGCCATGTCGGCTTTGAGTTTACGCATATAACAACGCCGGGGCAGCGCCGCTGGTTGCGCCAGCGCATTGAAGGTTATGAGAACGAAATCAGCTTCACGCCCGAGGGCAAGCGCGCCATTCTTGCCAAGGTGCTCGAAGCCGAAATGTTCGAGCGCTTTCTTGAGCAAAAATATACCGGCACCAAGCGTTTTGGCCTTGATGGCGGCGAGAGCCTTGTGCCGGCCATGGAGCAGGTCGTCAAGCGCGGTGGTCAGCTCGGCGTTCGCCAGATCGTTATCGGTATGCCGCATCGGGGCCGCCTTAACGTGCTGGCCAATGTCATGCGCAAACTGCATCGTATTATTTTTCACGAGTTTATGGGCGGCTCTTCCCTGCCAGATGAATATTCGGGTTCGGGGGATGTCAAATATCATCTGGGGGCTTCCAGCGATCGCATCTTTGATGAAAACGCCGTACATTTATCGCTGGTCGCCAACCCGTCTCATCTGGAGGCGGTTGATCCGGTGGTGCTGGGGAAGGTGCGCGCCAAGCAGGATCAGCTTCATGATGACAGCCGGGTTGAAGTGCTGCCTTTATTGCTGCATGGCGACGCCGCCTTTGCAGGGCAAGGGGTGGTGTCGGAATGTTTTGCCATGTCAAAGCAAGGCGGGCATAAGACGGGCGGTTCGCTGCATTTTATTGTCAATAATCAGATCGGCTTTACCACAACCCCAGATCTTTCAAGTGCTGCGCCCTATCCCACCAGCGTCGCCAAAATGAGTGGCGCTCCGATTTTTCATGTCAATGGGGATGACCCGGAAGCCGTTGTTCATATGGCGCGCGTTGCCACCGAGTTTCGCCAGCTGTTTCACAAGCCGGTGGTGCTCGATATTTTCTGCTACCGCCGCCATGGTCATAATGAAGCCGATGAGCCCTTTTTCACGCAGCCCAAAATGTACAGAGCCATCCGCCATCACCCGATGGTCGGCGAGATCTATGCCCGAAAACTGGTGGATGAAGGGGTGGTGAGCCCTGATGAAGTGGAAAACCTGAAGCGCGATATTCGCGCCCAGCTTGACCGCGAGTTTGAAGAAGGCAAAAGCTACAAGGCGAAAACGGCAGACTGGCTGACGGGCAAGTGGCGCGGCATGACCCTGACCCGTTCAGATATTGAGCGCCGGGGAAAAACTGGCGTCAGCCTGCAACGCTTGCAACGCATTGGCCGCTCGCTGACCAGCATCCCCGAAAAGGTTCAGGTTCACAAAACGCTGGTGCGCATCATCAACAGGCGGGCTCAAATGATCGAGCGCGGCGAGGGCCTGGATTGGGCCATGGCCGAGAGCCTTGCCTTTGGCACTTTGCTGGATGAGGGCTTTCCGGTGCGCCTTTCCGGGCAGGATGTGGAGCGCGGTACTTTTTCCCATCGCCATGCAGTGATCGTCGATCAGCAAACGGAACACAAATATATTCCCCTCAATAAACTGGAAGCAAATGACAAGGGTCAAAAGCCCGAGACCATCGAGATTGTCAATTCGCTTTTGTCGGAATATGCCGTTCTGGGGTTTGAATATGGCTATTCGCTCACCAACCCGCACGCGCTTGTTTTGTGGGAGGCGCAGTTCGGTGATTTTGCCAATGGGGCGCAGATCATGTTTGACCAGTTTTTGTCCTCGGGTGAGCGCAAATGGATGCGTATGTCGGGGCTGGTTTGCCTGTTGCCGCATGGCTATGAGGGGCAGGGGCCGGAACATTCATCGGCGCGTCTTGAGCGTTATTTGCAAATGAGTGCGCAGGACAACTGGCAGGTCGCCAACTGCACAACACCAGCCAATTATTTTCATATTCTGCGCCGTCAGATCCATCGCCAGTTCCGCAAGCCGTTGATCTTGATGTCGCCCAAAAGTCTGCTGCGTCACAAGCGTGCCGTCTCGAAGCTGGAGCAGTTCGGGCCGCATTCAAGCTTTCACCGTCTGCTCTGTGATGACGCGGAAACAGACCCGGGCAACAATATTCGCTTGCAGGGCAAAGCACAAATCAAGCGTGTCATTCTTTGTTCAGGTCGTATATATTATGATCTTCTGGCAGAGCGTAACAGGTTAGAATTGGCAAGCGTCTATATATTGCGTCTTGAGCAGCTCTATCCATTTCCGGCGAAGGCCTTGATCAAGGAAATTGCTCATTTTCCGGACGCCGAGATGGTCTGGTGTCAAGAAGAGCCGCAGAATATGGGGGCGTGGACGTATATCCAGCCTGGCATGGAGTGGGTGCTTGATCATGTGGAGGGTAAATCTTCGCGTCTGCGTTATGTCGGGCGTTCAGCTTCGGCAGCCACGGCTACCGGTCTGATGAAACAGCACCAGGAGGAGCTCGCTGCTGTGGTAGAAGAGGCGCTTGTCGTGGAAACCGTAAAGTAACAAAATGAATGTGTGTTTTCAAATATGAATGGTAAAAAGAATAAGACGTGGCGTGCCTTTATGATCAATCTGGACTATTGTGCAGATCGTTTGCAGGTGGTTGGCAAGCGCCTGGATGATCTCAATATACCGTGGGAGCGGGTCGTTGGTGTGAACGGGCGCGAGATGCGGGACGAGGACTATGTCGGCATTGACAAACAAGGTTTTTTGCTGGCGCATGGACGACATATCGAGCCGGGAGATATCGGCTGCTATCTGAGCCATATAAGAGCTCTGCAGGCTTTTTTGGCCAGTGGGGAGGATTTTGGTTTGATCCTTGAAGATGATGTTGACTTTGATGATGACTTTCTTGAGCTTATGGACAAAATGTTGGAAAGCAGCGCCCATTGGGATGTTCTAAAGCTGAGCGGTCGGCATCAGGGTATGCCGGTTCCTTTGCGCAAGCTTGGTAACAAGCATCGGCTGGTTGCCTTTTTTACGAGACATACCGGAGCCGCTGCTTATCTTGTCAGCCGCTTTGCAGCACGCCGTTATATTGAGCGCTTGTTGCCGATGCATGTTCCCTTTGACCATGTTTTTGATCGAGCCTGGCATTTCGGCTTTCGCTTTCGGGGTGTCTTGCCCTTGCCCGTGTCGGCACAAAACTTTGCGTATAGCACCATTTCAACAAAGCATAAATTGCGCAAACCCCCTTTATATATCCTGCCCAAGCTGGCACATCGCACGGTTAATGAAACGCGGCGTGGCGCACACTATATTTTTCGGGGGCTGGTTATTCCCCGTTGTTCTTTGCCGCCACGTTAAAAAACAGGAATTATTCTGTTTCTGGGTACCGGCTTGATCTAATATATGAAGGCGAGAGGACAGACAAATGGCAGTTGAAATTCGTGTGCCCGCATTGGGCGAGTCGGTGTCTGAGGCCAGCGTTGGCAAATGGCTGAAAAAAGAGGGCGAGCGGGTCAATGCCGATGAGCCGCTTGTCGAACTTGAGACGGACAAGGTCAGCATTGAAGTACCAGCGCCAGCCTCTGGAACCATCTCGGAAATCTCCGTTGCAACCGGTGATGTTGTCGCCATCGGCGCGGTGCTGGGGGCGATCATCGCGGGGCGCGGCGCGCAGGATGAAACTTCCTTCAGCACGTCAACGACTACAGGAAAAGCACCGCTCGGCGCGAACAACTCAAAATCTGCACCCGCTATGCCGCCAGCGCCAGCGGCCAGCAAGCTGATGGTGGAACAAGAGATTTCACAAGATTTGGTCGAGGGGAGCGGGCGACGCGGGCAAGTTCTCAAGGAAGATGTTTTGCGGGTCATAGAAGGCGGGACGGCGAAAAGTCCAGCCCCCGTTGCACAGACGGCCAAAACACCTGCCCCCTTGGCAAATGCACCAATGCCAACCGGGCCAGCGATCGAGCGAACAGATGGGTGCGAAGAACGCGTTCCCATGACCCGCTTGCGCCAGACCATTGCGCGGCGCTTGAAAGAAGCCCAGAACAATGCCGCCATCCTCACCACCTTCAACGAAGTGGATATGTCAGCGGTCATGGATTTACGCAGCGATTATAAAGAGCTGTTCCTCAAAAAACATGGCACCAAGCTTGGCTTTATGGGCTTTTTTGTCAAGGCCTGCGTCACCGCTCTGCGCGAAATTCCAGAGGTCAACGCCGAGATCGACGGCACTGATCTGATTTACAAAAACTATTATCATATCGGCGTCGCGGTGGGCACAAAGGGCGGGCTGGTGGTGCCTGTTGTGCGCGATGCGGACGGCTTGAGCCTGGCGGGTATTGAGAGCGCTATTAGCAAGCTGGCGCTCAAAGCGCGTGACGGCAAGCTCTCGATGGATGAGATGAGTGGCGGCACCTTCACCATCAGTAATGGCGGCGTTTATGGCTCGCTGATGTCGACACCGATTTTGAATGCCCCGCAATCTGGCGTGCTTGGTATGCACAAGATTGAACAGCGCCCTGTGGTCGTCAACGGCGAAATTACCGTGCGGCCGATGATGTATCTGGCCCTGTCCTATGATCACCGCATTGTCGATGGCAAACAGGCCGTGACCTTTCTAGTGCGGGTGAAAGAGAACATCGAAGACCCCAAGCGCATGATATTGGAGCTATAGTGTGAGTGAGAAAAAGTTTGACCTTGTCGTCATTGGCACCGGCCCTGGCGGTTATGTCTGTGCCATTCGCGCCAGCCAGCTGGGCATGAGCGTGGCGGTCGTCGAAAAACGCACGGGCGGCGGCAAGGTAAATCATGGCGGCACCTGTCTTAATGTTGGCTGCATCCCCTCAAAAGCGCTGTTGCACGCTTCGGAAAAATTCGCGCAGACGGCAAATGGTCTGGCGGAGATGGGTATTCAGGTGCCAGCCCCCCAACTCGATCTGGCATTGATGCAGACCTACAAAGACAAGGGGGTCAAAGGTAATGTTGATGGCATCGACTATCTGTTCAAAAAGAACAAGGTCACAGTTTTTGCAGGGACGGCCACCATCACGGCTCAAAATGTCGTCGAGGTCATGGGCGAGGCGGGCGACAAGACGCAGGTGAGGGCGAAAAACATCGTTATCGCCACGGGATCAGACGCCGCCAGCCTGCCCGGTATTGAAATTGACGAGAAGCAGGTCGTCACCTCGACTGGGGCGCTGGCTCTCGACAAGGTGCCTGAGCATTTGGTGATTATTGGCGGCGGTGTTATCGGGCTGGAGTTGGGATCGGTCTGGCGCAGGCTCGGGGCGAAGGTCACGGTGATCGAGTTTCTCGACCAGATTCTACCTGGCATGGACAAGGATATTGTAAAACAGTTTGCGCGCAGCCGCAAAAAGCAGGGGTTCACCTTCAAACTATCGAGCAAGGTTTTGTCGGCGCAAAAAACTGGCGGTGGGCGCAAGGTTCAATTCGAGAATGTCAAAACCGGCAAGCGCGACGAGATCGACGCCGATGTCGTGCTGGTGGCCATAGGCCGGGTGCCCGTCACCAAGGGTCTTGGATTGGCAGCGCTGGGGGTGGCCAAGGATAATCGTGGGCGTATTGATGTCAATGAACACTTCGAAACCGGCGTCCCTGGCATATTCGCGATTGGCGACGTGATCAAAGGCCCCATGCTGGCCCATAAAGCCGAAGAAGAAGGGGTGGCACTGGCCGAACATCTGGCCGGGCAACAACCTCATATCAATTACGACCTGATCCCCGGCGTCGTCTACACGCAGCCCGAAGTCGCCACAGTAGGCCGCACACAAGAACAGCTCGAAACAGAGGGCATCAAAGTCAAAGTCGGTAAATTCCCCTTCATGGCCAATGGCCGTGCCCGCGTCTCCCACAGCACCGAGGGTTTTGTCAAACTGCTGGCCGATGCGCAAACCGACCGCGTGCTCGGGGTCCACATTATCGGCAATAACGCCTCCGAAATGATCCACGAAGCTGCCGTTCTGATGGAATTTGGCGGCTCCGCCGAAGACCTCGCCCGCACCTGCCACGCGCACCCCACCTTGAGCGAGGCCATTAAAGAAGCGGCGCTCGATGTCGATAAACGCGCCGTGCATATATGAGCCACTGGCGTGGCTCGTCTTCGCCAGACGGGCATCTTTGCAGATAGCATTGGGGACTAGTCCCCAAACCCCAATTTTCAAAATGGTTTCCAAAGGCTCGCCTTTGGTTCCAGCTGAACAAGCTGCCGGCCCGGCGAGGGCAAGCCACGATAGTGGCTTTTTTTCAAACCTGCCGTTCTTTAAAGGCGCGCAGCATGGCGATATATGAGGCTTTGGGGCGCAGGCGCTGATCGAAGGGTAGCGGGCGCGGGGGGCGTTGGTTTTGCTGGTGGGCGAGGTTGGTGTACCAACTATAGCGGTCGCTGAGTTGCCAGCAAATGAGGGCTTTGACAGAGGGGACTTTGAGAACCTGGGTTAAAAACTGATGGGTGCGTTGGGCGACCTGCCTGTCTCTGGCGCGTTGTGCGCTTGGGAATGTTTCGTCATTGATATCGAATTCGGAGATATAAATATTCAGGCCGCGCTTGTGCAGTTTCCATAAAAAATCGGTAAAGACCTCATCGTTAAAAGCCTTTCCTGGCTGCAAATGCCCTTGCAGGCCGACTGCGTGCAGGGGAACCCCGGCGTCGAGCAATTCATCGACCAGCCGCAACAGGCCTGCGCGGATTTTTTGGCCGACCTCATCATTGCGCTCGCAATGGGCTTCGTTAAGCACGAGCCTTGTTGTTGGGTCAGCCTGGGCGGCGCGGATAAAGGCGCGTTTCACATAAGAAGGCCCCAGTGCCTCAAGCCAGGGGCCGGTGCGATAGCCGCCCGCTTTGCCGTGACCCGGCCAGAACGGTTCGTTGACGACATCCCATGAGTGCAGCTTGCCCGCATAGCGTCCGGCCACTTTGTCAATATGCTGGTCCATTATATAAGTGATCTCGCGGCCTGATTTTTGGCGCAGCCAAGCGGGGGCATTTTCATTCCAGATCAGCGTATGACCGCGCAGAGCCATATTATTTTTTTGCGTGAAGGCCAGCAACTGGTCAGCCTCAGCAAAGTCCCATTGCTCTTGGCTGGGGCGCAAATAGTCGAATTTAAGCGCCACATCGGTGGTCAGCAGGCGGGCGTGAGAGCGATAGAGACTGGCATAGGCCGGATTGTCAAAAATCTCTTTGCTGGCGGAAGCTCCGAATAAAAGTCCGGCCTTTTGCGCTATCAGGCCAAGGCTTTGCGGTCTTGGATTTATCGAGCCTGCATGGGCGCTGGAGACCCCGGCAATTTCGGGCAGCAGTTTGGTTAATCCGCCAGCTACGCCTATGGCAAGGCCGCTTAAAAGGGTTCGTCTGGTTATTTTGGGGGGCACGCTGGCGGTCTCCACTGGCGAAAGGACTTTGTTATTTTAGTGCGATTCAGGTGGATGAGGCAAGATTGAACTATTGATTAAGATAATGAAATATAAAGATAAAAACAGATGTGTTTCAGGATGGGACAACAAGCAGTTCTGGCACAAAGGTTGCGTTGTTGAGGGGTAAGCTGAAAGCGTGGTGCAATGTGAAACACCGAGCTGGCTGTCTGTTTACGCTGAGGTGCCTCTATGGAAAAAGTTTCGGTACTTGTTAAAGAACGCCGCCAACAGGTGCGTGTCAATCTGGCGACCATGGATGAAACTGTGGCCCGTCTGGCTGATGATGCGCAAAAGGGCAAGGGCTTCACGATTTTCACCCTTAATCTTGATCATCTCGTTAAATTACGCTTCGACAAGCTGTTTCGTGCTGTTTATCTGCGGGCCAAATATGTAACAGCTGATGGTTGGCCAGTGGTTTGGCTGGCGCGGCGCAAGGGCGCGGCTCTGGAGCGCACCACGGGGGCGGATCTGGTTGAACCTTTGTGCAAGGAAGCGGCCCGTCGCGGTGTGCCGGTGTATTTTTTCGGGTCGAGCGAGCAATCACTGCAAGATGCGACCGCCTATCTGACAAAGCGTTATCCCGGCCTTGAAATTGTTGGCCAGGAAGCGCCAGCATATGGTTTTTCTCCTACAGGCAAAGAGGCGGACCTCGCCATTGAGCGGATTTCCCAATCTGGTGCAGGTTTGTGTTTTTTGGCACTGGGTGCTCCAAAACAGGAATTATTCGCAGACCGGGCCTATCTCAAATCGGGTCATGTTGGCTTTTTGTGCATTGGCGCCGCGCTTGATTTTTTAGGGGGTCACCAGCAGCGCGCCCCCTTGTTTATGCAAAAAACAGGCACGGAATGGTTCTATCGTCTGGTGATGAACCCGCGCCGTCTCATTGGGCGCTATACCAAATCGGCACTGGTGTTCGCTGAAATAGTGGCGCGACAATTGCTTGACCGTTCAGACAACAAGATCGACTTTTCAATTTGGGACCTCAAAAAATGACACAACAGCAACTCGTACTCATCCATCCTATCGATCCACGCGGCGAGAAAGTCGGTGGCATTGAAACTCATGTGCGCTTGTTGATGCAGCGCCACCCCGACGATGTTTCGGTCTTGCTGATCGGTGTTGACGGGCGCGGCGATCTGACCCCGGGCGAGGTGGTTAAGATCAAAGTCGGCGAACGTGAAATCGAATTTTTGCCGGTCATGGCTTTTCTTGATGATACGGCCAAGCACGCCGCCAGCAAGCTCACCCAGTCTTTGACCTTCCGTTTCACGCTGGCCCTGTTGCGTTCTTTCCGTCAGATCTACAAGCTTGCCCATCGTATGCCCTCCAGTGCCGATTTACAACGCTTCGAATTTGCCCCCTTCGCCAAGGCGCTCCGCATCCCCACAGTGCAAGTGGTGCATGGCGAGGGGCGCAAAGACCAGAAAATGGACAGTCTGATCAAGAAATTCTGGTATATTCAGGAAGCCAATGAAAAGATTGCCATGAAGTTGGCCAACCATATTTTGTGCGTCAATCCCAATATTAAAAAGCGCATTGAAGAAAAGTTCCCGCGCCAGTCTGACAAGTCGGAAGTGATGACGGTGTCGGTGGATACGAAAGTATTTTCGCCAAGTCCGTTTGATGTCAAAGACGATGTTTTGAAGCTGGTGTTCACGGGCAGGCTCGATAGTTTTAAAGATCCAGCTTTGATGTTCAAGACGATTAAAGCGCTTGGAGAGAAGCTTGATGGCAAGGTGGAGCTGCATTATGTCGGCACATCAGACCCGCATCGCTATGAAGATTTTGCGCAGATTGAGCACCTGACCATACGTCACGGTTTTCAAAACGCGGCGGGCGTTGCGAAAATTCTCTCGCAGGTTCACGCCGGTATTATCACCTCTTTCTTTGAAGGTATGCCGTGCTTTATGCTGGAAGTCTTGTCATCGGGCCGCCCTATGGGTACGATCAAGCTGCCGCAATATGAACTGATTGTTAAGCCGGGTACAAGCGGATTTTTTGTTGAACGGGCCGACACCATGGAGCAAAGCGCCGAGCAGTTGTCTGACGCTTTTGTTGAGCTGTGGAGCGACATCAAGGCTGGAAAAATAGAGCCACGTGCCGTGCATGAATGTATCAGCCCGTTCACCGTTGATAATCAGCTGCCGCGTGTTTTCAAGATCCATCGTCAGCTAGTGGCCGCTGCCTGATTGCTATTTCCATTTGAAAAAGACTAGTATTTGGAAAATGATGTCCGTCCCGTTTTGGAGTTAAGAGTATGGTTAGCAATAAAAAAGCAAATGAAAGATGGATTGAGACGTCCGAAAGGGAAAATCCTTCTTCCAAAAGCTCTTCTGACATCGGTGGACTGTCTGCTTCTCTTGAGGGCTTAAAAAACATTGCTGACCATACGGGTAAAGAGCACAATAAAAAAGAGACGGCGGGGCTTGTCGAGCGGGTGAAAGAGGCAGGGGAGGCTGTGGCGGAGAAGAATGGGGTTCACTCGATAGGGGCTGACAATGTGGACGAGGCCAGCAGGCAAAAGACCTGGAGCACGATGCATAAGCAGCTCAGTGACAAGGAGCAGGACAAGGAAGGCAGCCTTGGTGTTGTTGAGTTGCTTGGTGCGCTCAAGGCCGATATTGACGGCCTGCGCAAAGAGAACAAGGAATTCAAGGCGCAGCTTATGCATTCGCCGCTGGCCAGTCACAATGCGTCGAGCAAACGCGCGGATGACAGTACGGAGCTGCGTGGCTTGCTGGAAGCCCTGAAAGCGGATATTGGCAATTTGCGCGAAGAGAATGATCAGTTGCGTTCACAGACGATTGCCGCATCGGTTGATAAAGGCGGTGATGAAGTTTTGAATGAGCAGGAGGTCGAACTTTACCAGATGCTCGGCGAGCTCAAGCAGGATATAGATGGTTTGCGTTCGGCCAATGATACCTTGCGTCAGAAAAAACAGAGTTCTGACCAGAGCGGCGCTCATGGTGCCAATGAGCAGGTCGCAAATATTTTGCATGAGCTCAAGGAGGATATGAGTGAGCTGAAACATGAAAACGAGTCTTTGCGGCTCGAAAATCTGACGGCGCGCGATGGGGCACGTTTTAATAATCTTGGTGGTCAGGACATGGCTTACCGCAATGAGGACGAAAACGCCGGTTCTGGTTTTTTGAAAGGGCTGGGGGTGGTTATGCTGGCGGCGGGTGCGGCAGGTGGCGGCTATTATATGGCCAAAACGCAAACGGCTTTAGTTGCGGTTGAGCCAACGCGAAGTGTGCAGGTTTCAAACGGCGCTGCCAGCACGGGGAGCAGTAAATCGGTCTTGCTGGAAAAGGTCATGAAAACCAGTCGTCCGGTCGTTAAAATCAAGCCGCTCGTCAAGCCAAAAGTGAGACAGCCTGTAGCAAAACAGGTCAAGAAACAGCCCCCGCAACGTTCGGTATCTGGCAAGTCGCGGGTTGGCGGGGATGGCTTTCCCATTTCTTGATCCTCGAGCCCTTTATCACGGGAGATTGATCATGCATCGCAAGCGAATGCTCGTCTGGGGTATCCCAGCCTTAGTCTATGTGGTCTTC
Organism: Hyphomicrobiaceae bacterium; assembly: GCA_021647535.1. GTDB lineage: Bacteria > Pseudomonadota > Alphaproteobacteria > Rhizobiales > JAKIUO01 > JAKIUO01. The sequence goes on along the minus strand of JAKIUO010000004.1, from coordinate 108 downwards.
GTCTCCTGGTATACAGATTTTGGAGGTCCGCTCAGCGATGCGGAAATCGCGGGCTACCTCGCGAAGCTTGATGCGCAGGGCGTTCCCGCCGAATTTCGTGATCGAGTG
>JAKIUO010000194.1 GCA_021647535.1 Hyphomicrobiaceae bacterium | reverse complement strand
TCCCCACCGCCCATAACAAGAATATTTTCCGCCTTGCCGGACAGGTTCATAAGCGGGTGAACAAGCGCCTCGTGATAGCGGTGTTCATCCATTTGCGAGAACTGAATGTGGCCGTCAATGAACAACCGCAAATCCTTGCGCTTCCAATCTCTTGTCACCACCAGTTTTTGATAGGGCGTCTGTTTTTGGTAGAGTATCTTGTCGAAAAAAAGATGTTGCTGAGCAAAGGAAGTCAGACGGTCGCCAGCCAGCGTCAATCCGGCCAGAAGCAAAAAAGCAGCGGCAACAACAATGAGGATGCGCCTGACATCAGGCAAATAATGTCGCAGGAAGACCACAGACAAAAAGGCCACAAAAATATTGATCAGACCAATGGCAAATGAGGAGCGCAACAGCCCAAGCCCTGGCAAGAGCATCAGCGGAAAGGCAACAGAACCAATAAGAGCCCCAATATAATCAAGCGACATGACATTGGCGATGGAGCGCCTTGTGCCACTACGCGGCACCAATATGCGGGTCAATAGCGGAATTTCCAGCCCGACAAGCGTACCAATCACCAAAATGAACGCAAACATGATTGTGCGGTAAAGGCCTGGCGAAAACGGGAAGGCAAAAAACAAGGCCAGCGAACAGACACCGCCCACAACCGCCAGAGCGATTTCCACATAAATGAAGTTTTTGATCAGATTGCCGACCAGAAATTTGCTCAAATAGGAACCAATGCCCATTGCGAACATGAAAAAACCGATGGTCAACGAGAACTGATAGATGGAATTACCAAGCAGATAGCTTGAAACAGTGCCGATAATCAGCTCGTAAACAATGCCACAAAGCGCCACAATCGTGATGGAAGCCAGCAGAACAAAGGCCTGCGCATCTGGCAGGTCCTGATATAGAACCGCCTCGCCAGCGCCAGCGCCATCGCCTTTGTCCGTCGTCACGCCGTCCACCACCGGCTATTTACCGCCAAACCGACCACCGGAGCGGGCGCTGGAGCGTGCCCTTGAAGCGGAGCGTGAAGCAGCACGTGAACGTCCGTATGCAGTGCGCGAAGTCACCTTGCGGCTTGACATGCTGCCCGGTTTCACCCCGGCAGAGCGCTGATTGCCCATAAGCCGCCCCATCAACATGCCACCAATAAGTCCCGCCATCAGGCCCGACCCCGTAAAGCCACTGCCCTGCGAATCGCTAGCGATAAGGCGCTTGCCTTCGAAATCTATTTCCACCCGGAACAGCTTTTTCTCGTCGCTATCCTTGACATTATTATCATTGCTATCGTCAAAGCCTTCAAAAGAAGCATCCTTCAGCATTTTTACACCAATGGGATTTTGGTACAAAACAGGCTCGACATTCATCACCTCATGCACATAGCTGGTCAACCTGCCGACATGCTCTTTTTTAACTTCGGTAATGCCGTTTTTCTTGAGATATGTATTATAGTTCACCAAAGCGTGCTGTGTCCGATCCAGAACCTTGCCAAGGTCTACGTCCGATTGTCCAGGAGACAAAAACGACCATACAAAAAATCCGGCGACAGCAGCAAACAGTGCCCCTTTAAGGTAACCCGGCATAATTTTCTCTCCTGATCTGATAATAGGGGCCATACGCGCACATTTTTGTGCACACAGGCAATTTACAACATAATGGCATTAGCCATTGTGAATTTCAAGCTAACATAATCTGCTTTTACTTATCCGTTATAATTTGCCAGAAAAGCTGTGCAATACCGGGAGCATAATAATCTTTCAGCTCACCAACTTGCACAAATCCTTTCTTTTTCAGTCCTTTGATGGCCCCTTCACTAAGATCGAAAGGAATGGCAGCCCCAATAAAACGGGCCTTTTCCAAGCGCGCCTGATCCAGATATTCTGTCAGCTTTTGCGCCGGGTCCATAGCGCTATCCTCCTGGGGGTTATATTCCCGCCAGCTCAAAAGCACACCATCAGCGCTTTCATCAGCCTCCTCCAGCCCATCAAAAATCAGATTTCCGCTCTGAGCCGGGGGCTCTACGTTTACAGGCTCTTCGATATCAAGGCCATATATGTAGCGGGCTTCCCCTTTGGCATAATAATCATCAATTTTCATCTCAAGCCGCGCGCCAAGATCATAATAAAAGGCCTTGGCCGCCGCATAAATATCCTCTCCATCTTCAACATAATCGCCTGTCGAGATAAATACTTTTCTGATACCGGCATTTTTCAGCTCGCCGATCAAACCGTTTACCAGATAGCGCCCGATGCCCTGACGCTGGCTACTTTTTTCAACATAGGTCCAAGACAACCAGGCGATATCGCTTGTCTCTGGTTCGGCGTCTGCCCCGGTGACACCAACAATTTTGCCATCATCAATCGCCACAAACATGCCCTGAAGCGTATCATCGAAACACGCCCCCGCTTCATTGGCATCATCCTCATCATGCTCCTCGATAAGTTCCAAAACATGCGTAATATCCGCTGGCTCCATCGGGCGAACGAAACGCTGACTGGGGGCATCCCCTTCCTCATTTTGATCGTGCTTCTTTTTGAACAAAGAAAAAATCACACTGCATCCTTTCCATATGGATCACCTCAAATTCTGCAAAAACCATTCAACCAGACATTATACCAACCCACAAAACTATTGACCTATATCACCGCGAGGAACAGGTTTGTCAGGGAGACGCTTGTTCCTCGCGGTGGTACTGGTACCATAAACAACGAGCAACGATGCTGACAAGCCTGTTCCTCCGGCCCTTTGGGTGGGGCATAGCGGCTCATATGGCGGGTACACTGTTCTTGCAAGATACCAGTATCGAGCTGCGCACAGTGTACCCGCCATATGAGCCGCTATGATCCCATGATATAGGTCGATAGTTTTGTGGTCTGGTATTAGATATAAGTCGCTCGGGTTGTTTGAACAGTCTGAGCGGGTTTTATAAGTGGATTTTGGCCATTTTCTTGCTGCCACCAGGATTGATCAGCAACCTTATTTCAGCGTTTGCTGCGATTTCATCAGATGGTGTTCCCAGGCCAGGGCGTGGGTGGTGATGACATCCAGATCGTTGAGCTGCGGCTGCCATTCGAGTTCTTGCCGGATCAAACCGGCTTCGGCAATCAAGGTGCCGGGATCGCCTGCACGTCGGGGAGACATTTTGACTTCGAAATCCTTGCCCGCCACCTTTTTCACCGCTTCAATGACTTCAAGGACCGAATAGCCACGACCATAGCCGCAATTCAGCGCCTTGCTTTTGCCACCAGCTCGCAAATATTTCAAGGCCGCCGAATGGGCCCTCACCAGATCTGTGACATGAATATAATCGCGCACACCGGTGCCATCCGGCGTCTCATAATCCGTACCATAAACATCCATATGGGGGCGCATACCCAGCGCCGCCTGACTGGCGATCTTGATCAGATGGGTTGCATTGGGAGTTGACTGGCCCGTCCGTCCGTCCGGATCGGCTCCTGCCACATTGAAATAGCGCAGGGCGACATAATGGAAATCATGGGCGAGCGCCGTGTCCTTCATCATGATTTCTGTCATCAGCTTGGAAGACCCATAGGGCGAAATCGGATTGAGCGGTGTTTCCTCGTTGACCTTTTCAACTTCGGGCATACCATAAACCGCCGCCGTTGAAGAAAATATGAAATGCTTCACCTCATTTTTCACAGCTGCAGCCATCAAGGCCCGAGATTTAATGGTGTTATTCTCGTAATAGCCAAGCGGATCGACCACAGATTCAGGCACGACGATAGAACCGGCAAAATGGATAATGGCGTCCACCTTGTGCTCGATGATGGTTTTTGAAAGCAGTTCCACATCACCGGCATCGCCAACAACCAGTGTGGCGCGATCAGGAACGGCCCAACGAAAGCCGGTTGAAAGATTATCGACGACGACGACCTCTTCGCCCCCATCCAGCAGTTCAAGGACCATGTGGCTGCCAATATAGCCCGCTCCGCCGGTAACCAAAACGCTCATTTGTCATTCCTCGAATTAATGTCGGGTCAAACACCCAATTATATTAAAACACTCGAAAACCCGAAAAAAGGTTGCGAAAAACCGTTGTCGGATCAAAGAGATTCACCCGTCAGCAGCCAAATCGCTTGTAGCCGCTGGCTATATATTATGATTTTACAGAACAGGGTGGCCCCCGCTCTTCTTTTTCAGACGGCCTCATACAGTTCATATCTGCACCAAATTGCAATAAACACCATCCTGAATCAAGGCATTGAGAATTGATAGCGCCAACCAATGACAATAAACTTAACTCTATGTAATACCAACCGCCCTTAATATTGTCTCATACCTGTCGCCATCGCCTCCAAGGGTCTTGGAAAGCAGCTCGTAAAGACCATCCAGCTTGTGCTGCACCTTTGGATTGTGGCGCCCGCTCTTGCGCAGGCTGCGTTCCAGCTCTTGCAGCTTTTCTTTCAACTCTTTGTCTGATTGAGCGTTGTCGGGTTTTGCTGACCATTCCCAAATGTAGTCGATGAAATTAGTGACGAGCTCCGTTTTCAAGTCCGTCAGCTTATCGATGACGATCTTGCGGCAGGCAGCTTTTGAGGCGCAGCGAACCAGTGGTTTGACAAAAGCCGTCTGGTATTCAGCATTGGTGACAGGGACGGCGGTTGCAGCTACAGCATCAACCTCATGCGCCTTGGCATTCCCCAAAAAACCAGTCATCAATCCAAATGCCAATGCAGTCGCACACAGTTTGTTTTTTAAGTTTATCATTTCGGGCCGCCTCCTTTTGGTCGGCAACCTTTCATTGAGTGCCGTCAGACATTGCAATCAACATCAAAACCCCGGCAGCAATGACGGCCTGAAACCCCTTTTTTCGCTTTTTCGTCACCCAAATCACATGTGACGGCAAATGACGGATCGTGACGGCTTTTTGTATTTGCTCACCATCGCTATTTGGTTGCACACTGAAAAAAAATGGAGTTTTACCTATGTCAGTGGGAAATATGACGACCGTTGCGAATTTACTGCCCAAGCTTCAGTTCTTGGCGCAAAATCGAACACTTGCAGAAAAATATGGTTACAAAAACAATTGGAGCGGTTTTTCAAAACGCATTGCGAAGTTAAGAGAAGAACACACTACTGTCCGGAGAAAAATTTATAACCTAATGAATACACACACATTTTAGCCACGACACCCTGTCCTCGATTCCGACATGGGTTAGCTTCAAAAAAACGGCAAAAACCGCTATTTTTGGAGGAAAATCATGGCATTGGGG
>JAKIUO010000193.1 GCA_021647535.1 Hyphomicrobiaceae bacterium | reverse complement strand
AAGGCATCCCGATCAACGGCGAAACTCAAGGTCTCATCACGTATATGAGAACTGACGGCGTCCAGATTGCCGGTGAGGCCATTTCTGCCTGCCGCAGCGTTATCGGCAAGGAATTCGGTGACAATTACGTACCCGATGCCCCGCGTATGTATAAAACCAAAGCCAAAAACGCGCAGGAAGCGCATGAAGCCATTCGCCCGACGGAACTGTCACGTCTGCCGAAATATGTCGCATCCTCGCTCGATGCCGATCAGCGCGGCCTCTATGACCTCATCTGGAAACGCACCATTGCCAGCCAGATGGAAAGTGCGCGCTTTGAAAGAACCACTGTCGATATTGCCGCCACCACCAGCGACGGCGCAAACTACGGCCTGCGCGCTTCTGGTTCGGTAGTATTGTTCGATGGCTTCTTGACGCTCTATCAGGAAGGTCAGGATGACAGTAGCGATGATGACGATGGCAAACGCCTGCCGCGCATGGCGGAAGGTGAAAAATCAAACCTGCTCAAACTCCTGCCCAACCAGCATTTCACTGAACCGCCACCGCGCTATACCGAAGCCACTTTAATCAAGGCGATGGAAGAACTCGGCATCGGCCGACCGTCAACTTACACCTCGACGTTGACAGTTTTGCGTGATCGCGAGTATGTGCGGCTGGAGAAAAAACGTCTTATTCCGGAAGATAAAGGACGGCTGGTAACAGCCTTTCTCGAAAGCTTTTTCACCCGCTACGTCGAATATGATTTCACCGCTTCACTGGAAGAAAAACTCGACCGTATTTCTAACGGCGAGATAGCCTGGAAGCAGGTGTTGACCGAATTCCGGACCGAATTCAACAAAACCGTTGGTGATATTGCTGACTTGCGTGTCACCCACGTGCTCGACGCCCTCAATGAGGTCCTGGGCCCGCATATTTTCCCGACCAAAGAAGATGGCTCTGATCCGCGCAAATGCCCCAAATGCGATGATGGTCGTGTCTCTTTGAAGGTCGGGCGTTTTGGCGCTTTTGTCGGCTGCTCGAATTACCCGGATTGTCGCTTTACGCGCCAGTTCACCCAAAGCAATGACGAAGCCGGAGCCGGAAGCGGAAACGCCAGCGAAGACAGGATGCTTGGCCTTGACCCGGAAACCGGTCGCGAAGTCCATTTCAAAACCGGACGATTTGGCCCCTATGTCGAGTTGGCCCTGCCTCAAAGCACGGATACCGAGGCTAAAGAAACCGAGGTCAAAGAAACCACCGAAACCAAAGGCAAGACCAGCAAGGCCAAGGCCAAAAAGAAGCCTGCCGCGAAAAAAGAAAAACCAAAACGCATGTCCCTGCCCAAAGGCATGGAGCCAGCCTCTGTGGATTTCGAACAGGCGCTAAAGCTGCTCTCGCTGCCAAGAGATGTCGGCAAGCACCCCGAAGATGATGTCATGATTACCGCCAGCATCGGCAGGTATGGCCCCTTCGTAAAACACAAAAGCGTTTACGCCAATCTGGATAAAGATAACCCGGAAGAAGTGTTTACCATTGGCATCAACAGGGCCGTCACCGTACTGGCCGAAAAGAAAACCAAACAATCGCGCGGCTCCACCGTCTTGAAGGAACTGGGCGAACACCCGGATGACAAAGCCCTTGTGCAAGTGCTAGAAGGGCGCTATGGCCCTTACGTCAAGCACGGTAAAATTAACGCAACCCTGCCTAAAACGCTTGATCCGCAAGAGGTTACCCTAGAAGATGCGGTCAAACTGATCGCAGAACGCGCCGCCAAGGCTGGCAAGAAAAAACCAGCCCGTAAAAAAGCCGCACCCAAAAAGAAACCTGCTGCGAAAAAGAAGGCACCGGCAAAGAAAAAAGCGCCCGCGAAAAAGAAGGCCACGACGGCCAAATAAAAGTGCCCTGTGGGCACTTGTCCTCGCAGGACAGGCAGCTTATGCAGCTGGCACCAAAGGCAAGCCCTTGGAACCCTTTTCAAATTGGGGTTTGGGGACTTAGTCCCCAATGCCATCTGCAAAGATGCCCGTCCGGCGAGGACAAGCGCCTGCAAGGCGCTTCCCTTTAGTGTACAGAGTAACAAAACCCCATGGCCAAACAGAAGAAACGCAGTTCACCGCCGACAATACGGCCCTTGCCGGAAAAGTCTGAGATATTGGAATTTCTCAAAACGTCCCCGCAAAAGACCGGCAAGCGCGAAATCGGTCGTGCTTTTGGCATTCGGGGCGCGCAGCGTGTGCCCTTCAAACAACTATTGCGTGAAATGGCGGATGAGGGTTTGATCGAGGGACGGCGCAAGAAAATCACCCGGCCCGGCCACCTGCCCCCTGTCACGGTTCTTTCGATTACCCACCTTGACGAAGAAGGCGATCTCATCGCCCGCCCGGAAAAATGGGAAAGTGAGGAACAACCGCCGCTCATTCTGGTCCATAGCGGGGACAAGCGCGCTCGTGAAAGTTTTGGCGTTGGCGACCGTGTGCTGGCCCGTATTACCAAGCTTGAAACGCCCGATACCGGCATCCCGCCCTTTGAAGCCCACGTCATCAAAAAACTGCCCAAGGAAGACCGCGAACTGCTGGGCATTTTCGATCAGCTCAGCGATGGCAGCGGCATCATCAAACCGATTGACCGCAAAATCCTGCGCGAATGGGTGGTTTCCGTTAAAGACAGCACTGACGTTAAAGATGGCGAACTGGTGCGTTTCATGCCCTCCAAAGGCCCACGTCACGGGCCTTCTCTGGCCACCATATCGGCACGCCTTGGCAATCCGGATGAGCAAAACGCCGTCAGTCTCATTGCCATTCACCGCCACGGCATCCCGGATCATTTCCCAAAAGATGTGCTCAATGAACTCGACACCCTGCCCGCCCTCACCCTCGACAAGCGCGAAGACCTGCGCGACATGGCGCTGATTACCATCGACCCCTTCGATGCCCGCGACCACGACGATGCTGTCTATGCCTGCGAAGATACAGATGAAAGCAATGTCGGTGGCTATGTCGTCACTGTGGCCATTGCCGATGTCTCTTATTATATCGACACAGGCTCCAAGCTCGACCGTGAAGCCCTGAAGCGCGGCAATTCGGTTTATTTCCCCGACCGCGTTGTCCCCATGCTGCCGGAAAAGATTTCCAACGACCTTTGTTCTTTGCGCGAACATGAAGAGCGCCCCTGTCTGGCCGTCACCATGCACTTTGACAAATATGGCGATAAAATCGACCACCGTTTTATGCGGGCCGTCATGCGCTCCCATGCCAAGCTCTCTTATGAGCAGGCCCAGATGGCCATAAACGGTCAGGGGGATGAAACCGCCCTGCCCTTGCTGGAACCCGTCCTGAAACCCTTATGGGCCGCCTGGCGCAATCTGCTGAAGGCGCGCGCCAAGCGTCACCCGCTTGAGCTCGATTTGCCTGAGCGCAAGATCGTCATGGATGATCAGGGACGCATCAAGGATATATTGACCCCCGAGCGCCTTGAGGCTCACAAGGTCATAGAAGAGTTCATGATCGCCGCCAATGTCTGCGCGGCGCAAACCCTCGATCAGCACAAATCACCGGTGATCTACCGCATCCATCCCGTGCCTTCCTTTGAGAAAATGCAATCGCTGGCCGAGTTTCTACAAACTCTCAAAATAAAATTTCCACGCCAAGAACAGATCAAGGCGCAACAGCTCAATGATATTCTGCTCAAGGTCAAAGACACTGAGTTTGATGATCTGGTTAATGAAACCGTTTTACGCTCCCAGTCGCAGGCCGAATATAATACCCGCAATGAGGGCCATTTTGGCCTCAACCTGCAACAATATGCCCATTTCACCTCGCCGATCCGGCGCTATGCCGACCTTGTCGTGCACCGGGCGCTGATTGGCGCACTGGGCTTTGGCAAGGATGGCCTTGAAGAACGCCAGGCCGCCAAGCTTGGCACCATCGCCTCTGATATTTCTGATCTGGAACGCCGCGCCATGGCCGCCGAGCGCGAAACCACCGACCGCCTCATCGCCTATCATCTGGCTGACAATATTGGTGCCAGCTTTCAGGGTCGCATTTCGGGCGTCACCCGTTCTGGCCTGTTCGTGCGCCTGAGCGATACTGGCGCGGACGGCTTTATCCCCGCCTCCAAAATAGGCAATGAATATTTTTATTATGATGAAAAGCGCCGCTCGCTGATCGGCGAACAAAGCGGCGAAACCCACCAAATGGGCGCTAGCGTCACCGTGCGCCTTGTCGAAGCCATTCCAACGGCGGGAGCCCTGCGTTTCGAGCTGACCTCAAAAGGCACGTTTTCAAAGGATTTTGACAAGAAACCTGGCGGACAGTCCATGCGAGGCCGAAGAACAAAACGGCCAGAAAATAGCGCCAAAAGAAAACGCAAGATCAAACACGCCAACAAACGCACCGCTAAAAAATAACCCTGCGCTTCCTGCGTTATCAGAGTGGTTCAATTTTAGCACAAACTCGCTTCGCGACCGGGCAGCAGCCCGGACCCGCCTGGGGAACGAGTTCCCCAAGCCCCTTACTTTTTTGAATTTGATGATAGAAAAACGGGTGGTTTGGAGGGGCTCCTCCAACGGGGTCCAGCGCTCAAATAGCGTAGCGGTAGCGCAAACGAATAGAGCGCTCAAACAGCGGAGCGATAGTGCAAACGAATAGAGCGCTCAAACAGCGGAGCGATAGTGCAAACATTAAACTGCTGGCCCCGCCGCGAAGCGCGTTGTACGAGAATTGCGATTATTCCATAATATCAACAAGGTCTTGCCCTCTCAGGCGGCCTGCGACAAGACGAGGCTTGACAAGTGGGCTCAGATGAATAAATTCACAACTTCAATTCAAGATTTCAGCATTTGATCCGGTTAACCGGAATCACCCAAGTTTTTCAAGGAAGTAAAAATGGCAAAATCAGCTGTACAAAAAATCCGACTGGTCAGCACAGAAGGTACAGGTTATTTTTACGTCACCAAGAAAAACCCGCGTAATATCACGGAAAAGCTCGTATTGAAAAAATACGATCCCGTCCTGCGCAAACATTGCGATTTCAAAGAAGCCAAAATCAAATAGCCAGCGCCTAAGCGCTGCCCCTGCTTTTGAGTAGTTTACAACTTTGCACCATCAGGTGCAGAGTTTTTCTGCGTTGGTATATCCTGATAGGATCAGATATCATACCAACCGCCCTAAAAGATGACGCGTTCTGCCCATTCTCGTTTTGTTATCTGGCGGATTTTTCCGGGCATGTCGCACAGATTGTTCCATGCGTGGCATGTTGCATCGAGAAGGTGATCGTAATCT
>JAKIUO010000003.1 GCA_021647535.1 Hyphomicrobiaceae bacterium | reverse complement strand
TGGCGCCGGTCAATCCAGATTTTGCCAGCATCAATATAGCGCAGGCGGTGCTGCTTTTGGGTTATGAGTGGTTCAAACAGGGCAATAAAGGTTCGCTTGGGCGGGTCACGCAGTTTGATGGGCTCCAAGGGGAGGGGCTGGGGATGAACGCAAAAGACACACGTCCCGCCACCAAAAAAGAGCTGATAGGTTTTTTTGAACACCTGGAGGGGGCGCTTGACGCATCAGGTTTTTTGTGGCCGCCAGAAAAACGCCCTAATATGGTGCGAAATTTACGCCATATGTTTCACAGGTTGCAGGCGAGTGAGCAGGATGTCAAAAGTCTGCGTGGTATTGTGGCCTCTTTATCCAAGGGCCCACTGCGAAAAAAACACAAGGATTAATGATCTGCCTTATTCCAGCCCTTTTTGTCATATGACGAATAACATAAATAAAATTGCGGGGGTTTGGTGCTTGCCGGTTTCGCGCCATAGAGATCGTGCGTTCACCGGACCAAAGGATGTTGTTATGACATCAGGGAAGTTGCAAGGGGCCAGAGAATGAAAATTATGAAAAAACACGAGATGAACAATAAAACTGCCGGTTACTTAACTGGCTTGATGAAGAGGCGCTCAGCTGGGCGGCAATTGCTGGGCAAAGGCCTGATGGCGCTTGTGCTGGCGACTGCAATTGGTTTTGCGGCACTGCCGGAGGCTTCGGCAGCGGCGAAAAAGCAGCTTTCCGAAAAAGCTGTCAAATATCTGATGAGTCTGACCTGGGCCATCATGCCCGACAAGATCAAGGACAAGTCTGGTAAAGAAGTTCCCATCGACAAAAACAAACGTGACGCAGCAGAAGTGCCGCTGGATGATGCCCGCCGTGTCATCATGGGGGCAAGGCGTTCGGCGCACGCACAGATCTGTAAATTGCCCAAGCTGCAAAAAAGCAATTATCGGACCATTTTAAAACTGGAACTCGACAGTAAGAAATGGACGCGCAAGCAGATTGTCTATCTCAATCAGCTGCATCTTTTCACGGTCATGTGGCTGACTGGCAATGTCAGTATTTCTGCTGATGAAGGCAAAAAAGACAAGAAGGAAGAGAAGAAGAAAGAGCAGAAATGCACGCCGGAGCAAAAGGCCAAAGTGAGGGCGCAGATCGAAAAATATCTCAAGGAAAATCCTGTCCCGCAAAAAGCCGCCAAGAAATAGGCCTTTTGCCACTGGCGAGGAAACCTGTGTGGGTTTTACTCAATTCGGAGAGAGCATTTCGTGACAGTGCCCAGGATACTGGTGTTTGATTCGGGACTTGGTGGGCTTACGGTTTACCGTGAGTTCCTCGGAAAGATGCCCGATGCCAGCTATCTGTATGTCGCCGATAATGCGGTGTTTCCCTATGGCGATTTGCGTGATGAAGAGCTGGTGATCAGATTGCTGGCTCTGTTTGATGTGCTCATTGAACGCGAACAGCCTGATTTATGCGTGATCGCCTGCAATACGGCCAGCACCATTGCGCTGGTCCCCTTGCGGGAGCATTTCGAGGTGCCGTTCGTTGGCACTGTCCCAGCCATCAAGACGGCTGGTGAAAAGACCAGGAGTGGTCTGTTTTCTCTTTTGGCGACCCCTGGAACGGTCAAGCGCCGCTACACCCGTGATCTTGTCGAGCGTTTTGCCAGCCATTGCCATGTGACATTGGTCGGGGCCGAGTGTCTGGCCGAACTGGCCGAAGATTTCATGCGCGGCAAGGCAATTGACCGGGAACGATTGGCGCACATACTCAAACCGGCTTTTATCGAACATCAAGGGGCGCGTACCGATATCATCGTTTTGGGCTGCACCCATTACCCTCTTCTCATCGACGAAATGCGCAAGGTCGAACCTTGGCCCGTCAGCTATATCGATCCGGCTCCGGCCATCGCTAAACAGGGGCAGGTCGTCCTTCAACGGCTATTCGGCGAGAATTTGAATGCGAACGAAGAGCGCGCGGCCAATCGACTGATCTACACCGGTAACGACGGTATCGTGATCAATATTGGTGACTATCTATCAAATATCGGCCTGCATGAAACCAGCCGCGACGAAATTATCGGTTAGGTTGTGGCATTGCGTGAGGCTGCTGAATGAAGGGCTCTGCCTGATGTTGTGAGAAGAGGGCGAACCCGCTAAAGGGCGAGCCCTTTGGAAACCCCTGTTTTGAAGGGGGTTTGGGCCATCAGGGTTTGAAGATCATCCAGTAGAGGTTGGCGAGGGGCAGCAGGGTGGCGAGGATGCCCCAGAAATTTGAGCTGCCAATATTGCTCGGGGATGGGAGAGCCATCGGCAAAACCCCGTGCCAGATGCGCCTGTTTGGTTTGCACCGGGATGAGGATGGCCACCCAGATAAGACCCGAGGCGAAGAACAAGCCTTGTCCCCAGATCAGCCAGCGTTCTCCCAGCAAATCCCAGCCATTGACATAGGCCATGCCATAAGCGCCGATCATCAAGAGGGTCACGCCGCCCGCCGTAAATATCCAGTCTGTCAGGGAGACAAGCCTTTGGGCAAAGGCGATGATCTCAGGCTGCCCTGTCCGGTTGGCATAAGTCTTCCAGAAGCCAGTAACAATAATATTGCTGAAAAATAAAATAATACCGAGAATGTGTAGGGCCTTGAGCACTTGATAGGTCATTGCTTCCCTCTCTTATGTTAATGTAATACCAACCGCCCTTGATATTGACCCATTGCACCGGAGCGATTTCCCCCAGCAGGGCTGGAGCGCGAGGCGACGTGGTACTGGTACCATTAGCGGAGTGATCCGGTGCTGCTGGGAAAAAGCGCCCGGCCCTTATGCGCTCAAACAGCGCCAGAGATAGCGCGGCTTTGATGGGTGGGGCATAGCGGCCCATGCAATGGGTCAATATCAGGGGAGGTTGGTATAAGAATGAAGATGGTGTAAAATAGAGTATCAACAAATCCCCCAAAATCGGGGTGCAGGGGATCATCCCCTGCTGCCAGCTGCACAAGCTGCCCGCGCGGCGAGCGCAAGACGCGCAGCGTCTTTTACAGCCTCGCCTATATCCCCATATGGCGCTTTACAAAAAGAATAGCATCCTTTTCCAGATCGCTGGCTTCGCCATTGGCGTTGGCGACATTGGTCAGCATGGTGAGCAGGTCGTTTTTTTCCTTGGGGCCGAGGTGGCGCATGATGGGCGGCATGAGGTGTGAGAGAAACGAGTTGAGATCGCCAGCGTCTTTGGACAGCCAGCGGCCATGGGCCAGCAGTTCTGACGCCAGTCTGTCATCTGTGTCAAAATTGGTTTTGATCTCGTGTAGAATGGTTTTTTCTTCGCGCTCGCTAATGGTGCTATCATAGGCGGCCAGCGCGGCCATCATTGTGGCGGCGGCTTCGCGCGGGTCTTCCATATCTTTAAGGGGATCGGCGGTGGCGCGTTTTTCCCAGCGGCGGCGGCGCAAATAGTTTTTCGCGCCTTGTGCTGTTTGGGCGATATCTTTGGCGGCGTCCGAAGCCATTTTGATGCGCCACAAGAGCATACCCAGGCTGCCGATCACGCCTAATATTCCCAGTAAAATATGCATAATGAACTCCCCGCAAATATGAAACCGGTGCCTGAATGAATAGATATTCTGGGTCAAGCCCGAGATGTGCCGATCAAATCAGACAATTTTGGCTTTTTCATATTCTTCCGAGGCGGCCATCCATATTTCTTCAGCTTGCGCCAGTTTTGCCTTCAGATGCCCTACTTGAAGGGCCAGGTCATTGGCCTTGTCCGGATCATTTTCGTATAGTTCGGGCTTGCCAAGCTGTTGCTCTACTTTGTCAATCTTGCCGCTGATCTGTTCCATCTTCTTTTCATGCCCCTTGATTTTTTTGCGCATGGGGGCGAGTTCTTCGCGGCGCTTGGCAGCGAGCTGGCGCAGTTCTTTTTTGGAGCGCCCGGCGTTTGCCGTTTTTTCCTTTTTGACCTTGCTACCACGCGCCGCCATCAGTTCGGCGCGATAGGTTTCCAGATCACCATCATAGGGCAAAACGGTCTGATCCTTGACCATCCACAAGCGATCAACGCAGGCCTCGACCAGATGGCGGTCATGGCTGATGAGAATGACCGCGCCCTCATATTCGTTAAGTGCCTGAATGAGCATCTGGCAGCTGTCCACATCCAGATGGTTGGTCGGTTCATCAAGGATCAGCAAATGCGGGCCGTGGAAGGAAGCCAGCGCGAACAAAAGCCGTGCCTTCTCACCGCCGGACAGGTTTTTGGCCTTGGTGTTGGCTTTTTCGATGCCAAAGCCGAGCGACCCGAGCTTGGCTCGTCTTTGCGCTTCGGTTTTGCCGTCCATCAGCTCGACAATGTGATCATAGGGGGTTTCTTCATCCTTCAATTCGTCTAGCTGGTGCTGTGCGAAAAAACCGACTTCCATTTTTTTATGATGACCAAAATAGCCGTCCAACGGCTTCAGTTTGCTACAGAGGAATTTGGCAAAAGTACTCTTGCCATTGCCATTGGCCCCGAGCAGGCCAATACGGTCGTCAATATCAAGACGCAGATTGACATTTTTCAAAACGGGCTTTCCCGGTTCATAACCAATGGAAATATTTTCCATGCGCATCAGTGGGTTGCCCATGGTTTTGATCGGTGTTGGAAAAACGAAGGGGGCGACGGCACCATCAACCTCGGCGGCGATGGGTTTTAGTTTTTGTAGCGCTTTCAAGCGACTTTGGGCCTGTTTGGCCTTTGAGGCCTTGGCTTTGAAACGTTCGACAAAGCTTTCCATATGGCGGCGCTTGTCGTCCTGCTTCTTTTTCAGTTTGAGTTGCAGGCGCTGTTGCTCACGCCGGGTTTTTTCGAACGTATCATAGCCGCCGCCATATAAAGTCAGCTTGCCGTCGGCCAGCAGCATGATGGCATTGACCGCATTGTTCAAAAGGTCGCGGTCATGGCTGACGATCAGCAGCGTGTGTGGATAAGTGCGCAAAAAGCTTTCCAGCCACAAGGTGCCTTCGAGATCAAGATAGTTGGAAGGCTCATCAAGCAGTAAGAGGTCAGGGGCGGAAAACAGCATGGCGGCAAGAGCCACCCGCATACGCCAGCCACCGGAATAAGACGAGCACGGGCGCTGCTGGGCCTGCGCATCAAAGCCAAGTCCCGATAAAATAGTGGCGGCGCGGGCCTCGGCGGAATGAGCCTCAATATCAGAAAGCCGGATGTGGATTTCCGATATGCGGTGCGGATCGGTGGCGGTTTCAGCTTCGGCTAGCAGGTTGGTGCGCTCCTCGTCGGCAACAAGTACGGTTTCTAACAGGCTTTCAGGGCCGTCGGGGGCTTCTTGCGCCAACATGCCAAGACGCGCATTGTTCGGCATTCGTATAGAGCCGTCTTCAGGGTGCAGCTTGCCGGTGAGCAAATGCAGCAAGGTCGATTTGCCAACACCATTGCGCCCCACCAGGCCGACTTTGTGGCCCGCCGGAATGGCAATGCTCGCTTTGTCGATCAGCAATCGGCCCTCGATGCGAAAAGTGAGGTCGTTAATATGAAGCATAGTTTTTGTTTCCTGATAGGCCGCTTGAAGATGCTGCGCGTCTTGCCCTCGCCGGGCATTTTCTCTCTGCGAGGCTGGCAGCTTTTGCAGCTGGCAGAAGGGGCGAGCCCCTTCACCCCATTTGTCATAGGGGTTTGGGGAAGAGTGCTCAAATAGCAGCGCGGTAGCACAACTAAACAAACTCCCCAACGCTATCCGCGAGGATGCCCGTCTGGCGAAGACAAACTGCGAAGCAGTTTTTGAGTGTTTAACACGAAGCGCAAGCGTGTAAAACAGTGAACTGTTCTTGCGCAAATATATGTGCGCGCCTATAAGTTTCGCCAACGAACCGAAATTTAACGCAGTGAAGGAATATATAATGGCGATCGAACGTACTTTTTCCATGATCAAGCCGGATGCTACAAAACGCAATATCACAGGCAAAATCATCTCTAAGTTTGAAGATGCAGGCTTGCGCATTGTGGCGCAAAAACGCGTCCACTGGAACAAAGAGCAGGCCGGTGAATTTTATGCCGTACATAAAGAGCGCCCCTTTTACGGCGAACTGGTGGACTTCATGATTTCCGGTCCCATCGTCATGCAGGTGCTTGAAGGCGAAGACGCCGTGGCTGCCAACCGCAAAATCATGGGCGCAACCAACCCGGAAGATGCCGACGCTGGCACCATCCGCAAGGAATTTGCCGAAAGCCTGGAAGCCAACAGCGTACACGGCTCCGACAGCCCGGAAAACGCCGCGCTCGAAATCGCCATGTGCTTTGATGAAAGCGAAATTGTCGGTTAGTGCATTTGCGCTTATTCGCTACGCGAGCGGGACCAGTCCCGCACCCAGTTGGGAGGAGACCTCCCAAACCCACCCCTTTTTTTAATTCAAAAAAGAAGGGGTTCGGGGAAGACTTTCCCCGAGCGGGTGCGGGCGGCAGCCCGTGTGCGCAGCAAGTCTATGCGGTGAGTTTCAGCCAGTCTTTTGCTCTTTGTTCTGGAGCTTCATTGGAAACAATATCGGTGACGACGGCTATGCTGGCGGCACCGGTTTTATAAACTGCCGGGGCGCGTTCCAGTGTGATGCCGCCGATGGCGACGACGGGCACATCAGATTTATGCGCCCAGTCGGTGAGGCGCTCCAGTCTCTGGGGTTGCCATTTCATTTTTTTCAGTTTTGTTTCCCAGATGGGGCCGAGCGCCACATAGTCGGGGTTTGCGCCAAGGGCGATGTCCAGTTCCTCATGGGAATGGGTGCTGATGCCGAGTTTTAGGCCTGCTTTGCGGATGGCGGAGAGGTCGGCTTGCGCCAGATCTTCTTGTCCCAGATGAATGAAATTTGCTCCCAGTTCAATAGCAGTTTGCCAGTAATCATTGATGATCAGCGTGCAATTGTGCGGCTCGCAGATCGCCATGGCGGCGATGATCTGGCGCTTCACCTCTTTGGGTGGCGCATCCTTCAAACGTAGCTGAATGGTTTTGACCCCGAGCGGCACGAGGCGCTCAATCCATGCGAGGTCGGGGACAACGGGATAGAAGGGATGCAGGAGGGGGGGCATAAAAATCAGTCCAGTTTGAAAAAGGGGGTTCCGGCGACGGGGGTTGAGGGGGAGGCCATGTTGCGGGGTTCCATGACACCGGCTTTGAAGGCGGCGCGACCGGCATCAATCGCATCGGCGAAGGCTTTAGCCATGGTGACGGGGTCGCCCGCTTTGGCGATGGCGGTGTTCAAAAGTACCGCATCATAGCCCATTTCCATGGCTTTGGCAGCGTGAGAAGGGGCGCCAATTCCCGCATCGACGACCAGAGGAATATCGGGAAAATAGTTGCGCATGGTTTCTAGCGCGTAAGGGTTATTGAGGCCGCGCGCCGAGCCGATGGGCGCGCCCCATGGCATCAGCACCTTGCAGCCGGCTTCCAGCAGGCGGTCGGCAGCGCCCAGATCTTCGGTGGTGTAAGGGAACACTTCAAAACCGTCTTTGGACAGGATTTGCGCCGCTTCGACAAGGCCGAACAGATCCGGTTGCAGCGTGTCATCATTGGCGATGACCTCCAGTTTGATCCACTTTGTTTCGAACATTTCGCGGGCCATTTGTGCTGTGGTCACCGCTTCCTTGACACTTTTGCAGCCCGCCGTATTGGGCAGCACGCGCACATCAAGGGCGCGGATGAGCTCCCAGAATCCTTGCCCCGACTGTTGCTGGTTCGATTGCTGGCGAGCGGCCTCGCGGCGCAGGGATACGGTGACAATCTGCGCTTTTGAAGCCTTGACGGCTTTTTGCAAAATATCGGGGGAGGGGTACATGGCGGTGCCCATGAGCAGGCGCGAGTCCAGCTTTTGTCCGTAAAATTCAACCATATAAGATCATCCACCCTGCCGTGGTGCAACAATTTCAATTTCGTCATTGTTGGCCAGTTTTTGCTCTGCGCGACCAGTGGACGGCACAAAGTCGCCATTCACGGCCGTGGCGATTTTGGCGTCTTCGTGATAGCCCAGCATTGCCAGCAGTTCCTTGAGGGTTTTGGCTCCCGTTTGGGCCGGTGCTCCGTTCAATCTAATGTTCAACGACAAATATCCCCTCGTCCGTTTTGCCCTCGTGCAGATAGTCGGCGACCAGATGGGCCAGCGCCGGAGAGGTCAAAAATCCGTGTCGGTAGAGACCATTAACATAAAGGGTTTTGTTGCGCACGATGATTTTGGGGATATTGTCGGGAAAAGATGGGCGCACATTGGCCGACAGTTTGATGATTTGCGCTTCGCCAAAAGCAGAATGTAAACCATAGGCGGACCCCAACAGCTCCAGCCCCGAACGTACGCAAACCGGCCCTTGATCGTCGCTTTCAATAACCGTTGCGCCGATCATAAAATGGTTGTCGGGCCACGGCACCATATAGAGCGGAAAACGGGGGTGCAGCAGACGGATGGGGCGCGAAAACGAAATTTCGCTGGTGCGGATGATGGCCATTTCACCGCGTACACCGCGCAGGTCAGGCAGCTCGTCGCGCGCCGCAATGCCCCGGCAATCAATGATATAATCGCTGTCGTCTGGCCGTTCACTGGTGCCAAATTTCGTCTCGACACCCGCTTCACAGGCTTTTTGCAAAAGATAAGAGAGTGCCCAATGGGGTTGCAGGTGGGCTTCGTCTGGATAAAACAGGGCGGTGCGGAACTGTCCAGCAAGGTCTGGTTCGAGTTCGCCAATTTTGGCCTCGTCAATGAACTCGTGCGCGCTGGTCTGGCGGGCAAAGCGCTGTAACTCGCTGGTATCACGCGGCTGGGCGACAACCAGTGTGCCGTTTCGCGAAATATGCGGAAAGGCCTCTTGCCAAAGGGGCAGGGAGGAAAGACCCAGACGGCGGATCACTGGTTCAGCGCTTTCCGTCTCGCAAAAAGGTGCGAGCATAGCTCCGGCAATCCAGCTGGAGGCCTCTTTGAAGGGTTCTTTTGTGTTGCAGGTCAGTGTTACGGAAAAGCCTTTTGAGGCCAGCACAAAAGCCTGCCAGACCCCGACAATACCCGTGCCACGCACCGTGATTTTTAGCTGTTTATTGCTCATGGAGCCTCACAAATAAGCGTCTGGCGACGCTTGTCCTCGCCGGACGGACATCTTGACAGATGGTCTTGGGGAATAATCCCCAAACCCCAGACAAATGGGATTGCAAGGGGCTAGCCCGCTTTTTATATTTTTTGGGCCGCTATGCGCGTAGCATGTCCGTCTGGCGAAGACAAGATGCGCAGCCTCTTTTAGTCTCCGAGTGGAAGCCCCTCACGGCGCGGGTCGGCAGCGCCCACAAGACTATTTCCCTGGCGCAAGATGAGATGCACGCCGCTGGTCATCGGGGTGATGCGGATTTTATGGCCAAAGGCGCGCATTTTTTGGGCGATATATTCAGCACCAATGTTTTTTTCCAGTTCCAGCGGGCCATTGCGTGAGCCCCAGTTGGGCATTTGCACCAGCGCGGCGGCGTTCAGCTTCCAGTCAATATGACCGATGATGGTTTTTAGCACATAAAGAATGATGCGTGATCCACCCGGCGATCCGGTGATCATGACGAGCTGGCCTTTTGGGTCAAATATCATGGTGGGGGACATGGAGCTGCGGGGGCGTTTGCCCGGCTCGACGCGGTTGGCGATGAGGCGGCCCTGTTTGTCTGTTGGGCGAAAGGAGAAGTCGGTCAGTTCATTATTCAATAAAAAGCCACCAACCATCAAGCGCGACCCGAAGGCGGCTTCAATGCTGCTGGTCAGGGAGGCGGCATTGCCCCAGTGATCAATGATCGAGATATGGGTGGTGCCGTTGTTTTCGATGGTGGCGTCTTTGCCGGGAGATGTTTTTTTGAAGGGCGGCTGGCCTGGTTTGGCTTTGCCCATGCTTTGTGTCGGGGAGATCAACTGGCTTCTTTTCGCCAGATAGTGCGGATCAAGCAGCGGGCGGGCATCAGGTGAAAAATCGGGGTCGGCCATATAGCGCCTGCGGTCGGCATAAGCGAGTTTAGAGGCTTCGGCGATGAGGTGTATGGCTTTTGGATTGAGGGCGCTTTTCCCCAGATCAAAGCGTTCAAGCAGTTTTAAAATCTGCGCGATGGTCATCATACCGGAAGACGGCAACCCCATGCCGCAAATGCGAAAACCGCGATAGGGGATGCAGAGCGGCGGGCGCTCGATGGCGCGATAGCTGGCGAGATCGGCTCTGGTTAAATCGCCCTTGTTGCGTTTTGAGGTCTGCACGGTGGTGGCGATTTTTGCGGCAAGCGGGCCATTGTGGAAAAAATCTGCGCCATGGCGGGCGATATTTTCAAGGCTTTGCGCAAAGGCCGGGTTTTTGAGGATATGCCCGACCGGCCAGGGTTTTTGCTGTGCATCAAAGAAATAGGCGCGGGCCTGTGGACCAAAATTTTTCGGGTCGGCTTTTTTCAGCAGGGTGTTGAGACGGGGAGAGACGGCAAAGCCCTTGCGGGCCAGATAGATGGCGGGCTGGAAGAGTTGCCCCCAGGGCAGACGGCCCTGGTTTTTATGGGCCTGTTCGAGCATTTTCAACAGGCCCGGCGTACCAACGGACAGACCACCGGGCACGGCTGCACGAAATTTCATTGGCTGAGCGTCTTTCATAAAGCGGTCGGGGTGGGCCGTTGCAGGGGCGGTTTCGCGGCCATCAAAGCTGGTGAGGTGCTTTTGTTGTGCGTGCCAATGTAACAAAAAACCACCGCCGCCTATGCCCGAGGATTGCGGCTCGACCAGATTGAGCACCATTTGCGCGGCAATGGCCGCGTCAATCGCACTGCCACCAAGCCGCAATATATCGCGACCGACGCTGCTGGCGTGGGGGTTGGCAGCGACAATCATGTGGTGCTGGGCCGTCGCCGTTTTGGTAGCAGACAGCTGGTTTATGCTCGCCGCTTCAGGCTCGGCGCGGGTGTCGATGGCAGATGCCGTTTGTGGTTGTGCGGTGGTCAAAGTCAGCAATGACAGGGCGCAGGCAAGTCTTTTCAAGTGTTTCATAGGGGCAATATATTGGAAACGCTACATATATGAAATACCCCTTCTCACAAAGCTGGTTTCCAAAGGACTAGCACTCAAACAGCGAAGCGGGTGCGCAAACCATCGACTCCTTTGGTGGGGTTCGGGGCAAAGCCCTGCATTGATCAGACAGTTTTCAACCGATTATCAACATGGCTATTTGGCCTATTTGTCGAATCAGGCTAGTTCTGGGCGGTTAATGGTGGAGGAATGTCATGAGTGCAGTTGAGATGTCGGGAACGAGCGATAAGGGAGTTTCGGGGCCGTTTCTGGGGGTCAGCGCCTCAGCGGGTGGTAATCGCTGGGTGGATCGATTGGTGCCTTCACGGGTTCATATTGCTCTGGCCATTGCTCAACAGCATAATGTTCCAGAAGTGCTTGGCCGTATGCTGGCTTCGCGTCTGGGGGATGATATTGATGTCGGTGTTTATCTCGATCCTTCGATCAAAAATCTGATGCCGGACCCCCACAGCCTGCAGGATATGGAAAAAGCCGCCATGCGTATTGCGCAGGCCATGACAGGACAGCAGCCCATTGTCATTTACGGCGATTATGATGTCGATGGCGGCACCTCTAGCGCCCTGTGGAAGCGCTTTTTGGCCGCTCATGGCCTGGATTGCCGTATCTATATTCCTGACCGCATGACCGAGGGCTACGGCCCTAATGCGGCTGCCATGCAGCAATTGGTGGCAGATGGTGCTAAACTTATTATCACGGTGGATTGCGGCAGCACGTCCCATGAAGCCATGCAGGCGGTTGCGGACAGTGATTGCGATGTCATTATCATCGACCATCATCAGCTGGGGGAAGACTTTCCCCCCTGTTATGCGCTGGTTAATCCCAATCGTCCCGATGATCTGTCGGGGCAGGGTGATCTGGCAGCGGCGGGTGTGGTTTTTCTGACGCTGGTGGCAGTGCTGAAAGAATTGCGCAAGCAGGGCTACTATAATGACAATCGAAAAGCGCCCGATCTGCTGCAATTGCTTGATCTGGTGGCGCTGGCAACCATTTGTGATGTGGTGCCGCTGACCGGGCTCAACCGCGCCTATGTCCATAAGGGCCTGCAGGTCATGCACCATCGCCAGAATGCCGGATTGCGGGCTTTGGCAGATGTGGCCGGTCTGCAAGAAGCGCCGAACGCCTATCATCTGGGTTTTTTGCTGGGTCCAAGGATCAATGCCGGGGGACGTATTGGCAATGCTTCGCTGGGGGCGCAGCTTTTATCGAGTGATGATGATGTGGAAGCGCAGAAAATCGCCGAGCAGCTTGATCGCTATAATAGTGAACGCAAGGCCATGGAAGGGGTGATGCTGGAAGAGGCTGTTGCCGCTGCCGATCAGCTCATTGAAAAAGACCCGGACACACCGATCATCATCACGGGATCAAACGACTGGCACAAGGGGCTGGTCGGCCTGCTGGCTTCTCGTCTGGTGGATCGGTTCAAGCGCCCGGCGCTGGCCATTGCCTGGGAAGGCGGCGGTGAGGGCACCGGTTCGGCGCGCTCTGTGCAGGGTGTTGATATTGGTGGCGCCATTCGAGCTGCCGTTGATAAAGGGCTATTGCTCAAGGGCGGCGGCCATGCCATGGCGGGCGGGCTCACTCTGTTTGAAAGCAAATATGGAGAGGTCCGTACATTTTTACGCTCCGCTTTGAAGGAGGCCTGTGAGCAGGCCGGTAGTAGCTCCGATCTGCTGATTGATGGGGCTTTGACACCAAGGGCCGCCAATGAGGAGTTGTTGCACCGGCTTGAAATGGCTGGCCCCTATGGTAGCAGCAATCCACCGCCGCGCTTTGTCTTTCCGGCTCACCATGTCAATTTTGCCAAGATTGTCGGCAATGGTCATGTGCGTTGTTCTTTGCAGGCGGGCGATGGCTCGCGGCTTGATGCGGTGGCTTTTCGCTGTGCGGATACGCCGATTGGCGAATTGCTGCTCAATAATGCAGGACTGCCCCTGCATATCGCTGGATCATTGAAGCTTAATAGCTGGGGCGGGCGTACCAAAGTCGAAATGATTATTGATGATGTTGCTGACCCACGTAAAAATCGCTAAAATCGACCTTTCGAGTGGCTCTGTGGAGCGTTTTTTTGCCACAGGCTGTGAAAAGCTTCAACAAGCCCTTGCCTTTCTCAAACAGGGCCAGTATATGAATTGTCTTCAGGGCGCGTGTTGTTTGATCAAAGCGCCTTTGATAAGCTGATTGTTCCTTGTTTGTGACATCAGTGCAGCTGTATAACATAAAGGCTCTCTATGAGCTTTTACCTAGTGCCCCCTTCGTCTATCGGTTAGGACGCCAGATTTTCATTCTGGAAAGAGGAGTTCGATTCTCCTAGGGGGTACCACTAGGTACAGTTTGTTATTTTACCTTCCCCGTTTTTTTGTGACCTTGTTTGTTGCTGACGTGTTGATGGTACTTTTGTGTTGTAAAACTCCCAATTTGAAATTTGTTCAGCCTGCTTGATCTGGCGCTGTTGAAAGAGACAGCCAGACAGGAATGAGTGGGCTGTATATACGTGTGCTGAGCATTTTTTGTCCAAATGGATTCAGTTCTCTTCATTTATTTTTTCAGAACGAATCATTTTTGATTCTATTCATCACTATTCAGACTCATATGATAAGCTATATAGAGATATTCACATTTATGATTGTGAATTATTTTTATGGTGGAAATCGGTTTTCAATGTGATCTGTTTTGAGGGATAAAAAGCGACAATGATACAATTAGTTAACTAATAACAATGTGTTAACAAGTCAACTTGCGATCGTGTCGCGGTGAATCATGTGTGGCAAAAAGGTGATGTTAATCTGTTTGTGATGGGGCATTTATATTTATTTGTTTGACGTTGGAGTCGATGAGAAGTTAGATTCTAATCATTCAACGAGTAGTCATTTCAAAGAGTGTCTTTAAGTATGAGGCCCGATGCTTTGTGAGATGTCTTTTCGTTGTTGTGAATATTTCTTGTGGAATAAATATGAAAAGCAGTAGAGGGGTTTGAATACTGTTATGACTGACGAGAAAAAACAAAGCGGCACACCATTAGGACTTACACCGGCAGAGGGTATGCTGCCAGGTGAACAACCTAATTTTGGACAGTTCGGGATGACCCCCGGCATGGCTCCAGCTCCTATCCCTCATGATGCATTGGGACTGGAAGTTCAGCAGGTAACCGGAGCCATCAAATGGTTTGATGTTTCCAAAGGCTACGGATTTATTGTTCCTGATGAACCAAAACATGGCGACGTTCTGTTGCATGTTTCCGTTCTTCGCAATCATGGCTTCCAGACCGCTCTTGAGGGCGCACGGGTTGTTTGTGATGTTGTGCAAGGACCTCGCGGACTGCAGACCATGCGTCTCGTGAATATGGATGACAGTACGGCTATTCACCCTTCTCAGATCCCACAGCGTACACATGTCATTGTTGAACCTGAATCAGACTGGCAGTTGTCACTTTGTAAATGGTTCAACAGAACAAGGGGCTATGGTTTCTTGACGCGCGGCGATGGCACTGAGGACATCTTCATTCACATGGAAACCCTGCGCCGGTTCGGATTTGCCGAATTGCGCCCTGGACAACAGCTCTATGTGCGCTATGGTCACGGTTCCAAAGGTTTGATGGCAGCCGAGCTTAAGCCAATTGCCGGTGCCTTTCCTTCCAGCCACTAGGCGGGTGAATACGAACGTGAGAAAAAACGTGCAACATAAAAACACGCCAGCAGTTTTGTCTGCTGGCGTGTTTTTTGTTTTTATCCTTCAGTCAGCTCTCTTATTTGTTTTGACAGGATGCAGCTCCCCTATGCCGACATTTGAGAAAAAAGAAAACGGGGAGATCGTTGGGAAAAAAATGGACGAATTGCGCATAAAGACAGGGAGCCAGGAGCATGTTTTTCAAATCGAACTGGCGCTTGATGGTCCCGCGCAGGCCAAAGGACTGATGTTTCGGCGTGAAATGCCTGCGGATCGGGGCATGTTATTTATTTATGACGCAGAGCATGTTGCGACGATGTGGATGAAAAATACGGTTTTGCCACTTGATATGCTGTTCGTGAGGCAAGATGGCACGATTGCCAGAATTGCGCGGAACACAGAGCCTTTTTCTCTAAAGACCGTGTCTTCTGTTGAGCCTGTGATTGGCGTGCTTGAGCTCAATGCCGGCACGGCAAACCGCTTGTCGATCCAGGCAGGCGACCGCTTGATCCATCCCTTATTAAAGGCAAAATAACCGAAACCAGACTGTTAGCTTTGGGTGTGACACAATATGTATTGAACCGCTTGGCAAGGGAAACTATAAAGCGGTGTTGCGGCCATACATTGCACTATTCATCTCCGAACATGAATAAAGGCAGGTATGCCAAACAGGGTTAACAGTGTTTTGAGTTTGAGCGGAGCAGGTTTTTTGGGCAAAACTTCTTATTTGGCATATTTACTTACTTTCATAAAACACGATTGAAATGGTCAGGCAGATCAGCCATAGAGCAGGTAGGCACAGACCGAGTGGTGAATGCGCGCCTTGCTAATGAATAATTGATGGAAAAAATGTTATGAGCAGTGATGACAGGCAAGTCTGGATTACCGGCATTGGATTGCTGAGTTCCCTTGGTGAGGGCGTTGATGCCCATTGGAGTGCCGTGACCGGCAAGAATGGCCCCGTCATTGACGAGGACAGTTATGCGCCTTATCCGGTGCATCCACTGGTTGAGGTGGATTTCGCCACGCAGATCAAAAAACGCGGCGATCTGCGCCAGATGGAGCCCTGGCAGCGTATTGGCACCTATAGCGCCGGGCTGGCGATCGAGGATGCCGGTTTGACTGGTAATCTCGAAATGCTCGATACCATGGACATGATCGTGGCGGCGGGCAGTGGTGAACGTGATGCCGACATGGATCAAAAAGTGCTCGAATCCACCACTGGTGAGAACGCCAATAAGGGCCATTCCAACGAAATTCTCAAAAGCGAACTGCGACCAACGCTGTTTCTAGCCCAGCTCTCCAATCTTTTGGCGGGCAATATTTCCATTGTTCACAAGGTCACGGGGTCGTCGCGCACCTATATGGGCGAAGAGCTGGCCGGGCTGGCTTCAATCGAAAACGCTTTTAACCGCATTTCCAGCGGCCAAAGCGATCTTATGTTGATTGGTGGTGCCAATAATGCGCAGCGCAAGGACGCTTTGTTGATCTTTGAACTGGGTCAGAACCTTTGGGGTGACAAGTTCAAATCGGTCTGGGAGCGCGATGGCGGTGGTCTGGTTATGGGCAGTGTTGGGGCTTTTCTGGTGCTCGAATCAGCTGCTCATGCCAAGGCGCGCGGGGCCAAGGCCTATGCGAAAATGTCTGCCGTAACTTCGGGGCGTTGTAGTCGTGGGGAAGGGGAAGCCCGCAAACAGCTTTTGAGCCAGTTTGAAACAATGTCAGGAAAAATTGATAAGGAACAAATTGGTGTCATGTCGGGGGCATCTGGATGTGGACAGGCAAATGTCGAGGAATTGGTATTTTTGAGTGACCTCGACGTTGGGGGGTATAACCCAGTAATGAGGACATATGGTTCGCTTCTGGGGCATTCCTTTGAGGCTCATATGCCTGCCGGTCTGGCTTTGGCGGCACTGTCCCTATCAAAAGGTGAGTATCCCGCTCCATTTGAAGAATCAGAAAATGAAGAGATCGCTGAGGGAATACCATCGCAAATCCTTGTGACCAGTGTGGGACATTGGCGCGGCGAAGGGCTGGCGCTTGTCACGGGCGTAGATAGCAAAGAGGCGAAGTAAATGAGTAATTCAAACACAGATCACAAAGGCCGTTCCGTTGTTGTTGTTACCGGCATGGGGGTTGTGACCTCGCTGGGACAGGGGCAGCAGGATAATTGGCGCGATCTCATCGCGGGCAAATCCGGCATCCGCCATATCAAACGCTTTTCGACCGAAGGCCTGCGCACGACGATTGCCGGTTGCGTCGATTTTCTTGATGTCGATCCTTATTCGGCTCCGGCTTTATCCATCGCCATGGCGGAAAGCGCCGCTTCTGAGGCCATCGAGCAGGCTGATATTGGCAAAAAAGGCGATTTTCCAGGCCCCTTGTTCCTGGCGACCCCACCGACCGAGCTGGAATGGCCGCAGCGCCGCGAAATTTATACTGAAGAAGGGGCTGACAGTTCGCTGGAGGGCTATGATCGTCTGCTGTCCGCCTGTCGCGCCGAAAAACACGAAGAAATGCAACGCCTCTTTCAGTTCGCCAGCGTTGGCGAGCATCTGGCCGATAAATACGGCACCAAGGGGTTGCCTATCTCCCTTTCAACCGCTTGCGCCTCGGGTGGCACAGCCATTCAGCTCGGCGTTGAAGCTATTGGGCGTGGCGACACGGATACCGCGCTTTGTGTGGGTACGGACGGCACGGTTAACCTTGAAGCCCTCGTGCGCTTCTCGCTTCTCTCCGCGCTTTCGACCCGCAACAATCCACCAGAGGGAGCGATGGCCTCCTTTTCCAAAGAGCGTGACGGCTTTGTTATGGCCGAAGGCGCAGCTTGTCTGGTGCTGGAGAGCTATGAAAGTGCCAAAGCACGCGGCGCGAATATTCTTGGCGTGCTGGCCGGTTGCGGCGAACATGCCGACGCTTTCCATCGCACCAGAACCAGCCCTGACGGTATGCCTATGATCAGAACCATTAGCAAAGCCCTTGTCGATGCCGGTCTGAAGCCAGAAGAGATAGGTTATGTCAACGCTCACGGCACCTCGACCCCCGAAAACGACAAGATGGAATATTTCTCGCTGAAACAGGCGTTTGGCGATGTGATGGAAACCACTCCCATTAGCTCCAACAAGTCAATGATCGGCCACACCCTGTCAGCCGCCGGAGCCGTTGAAGCGGTGTTCTCGCTGATGACCATGCAAAACGGCATGATCCCGCCAACCATCAACTACAATACACCCGACCCCGACATGGGCAAAATCGACGCCGTGCCGAATAAGGCGCGTGAGGCCGATGTCAGCGCGGTGATCTCCAATAGCTTTGGCTTTGGCGGGCAAAATGTCAGTGTAGTGTACGGTCGCGAGCCTAAATAAGCGGCCCAAAAGCGCCTTGGAGGCGCTTGCCCTCGCCGGGCGGGCATCTTTGCAGATGGCATTGGGGACTAGTCCCCAAACCCCATCACTTGTAATGGTTTCCAAAGGCTCGCCTTTGGTTCCAGCTGAAGAAGCTGCCTGCCCGGCGAGGGCAAGCCGCGATAGCGGCTTTATCGGAGGTGTAAATCACATGAAAATCTGGATTGATGCCGATGCCTGTCCCGGCGCGGTGAAAGAGATGCTTTATCGCGCCTCTGACAGGCGCGGCGTGGCCATTACGCTGGTGGCGAATATGTATATGCGTATTCATCGTTCTCCGCTGGTTGATCTGATTGTTGTGGAGGCAGGGCCAGATATTGCTGATGATCGCATTGTCGAGCTGGTGCAAGAGGGCGATCTGGTGATCACTGAGGATATCCCGCTGGCGGCAAGGGTGGTTGAAAAAAAAGCCTTTTGCATCACGCCACACGGGCAGGAGTTGACCAGCAGCAATATTGGTGAGCGGCTTTCAACGCGTAATTTTATGCAGGATTTGCGTGGTGCGGGGGTTGAGACTGGCGGTCCGGCGCAATTCTCGCAGCGCGACCGGCAGGCTTTTGCCAATCAGCTGGACCGGCTTTTGACACGGATTTTATAAATAGCCCGCTGTAAAAGACTGCTTCGCAGTCTCGTCTTTGCCAGACAGGCAGCTTGTTCAGCTGGAACAAAGGCCAGCCATTATAGTTGTGCTATCGCTGCGCTGTTTGAGCACTATGGAAACCATCTCAAATGATAGGGGGTTTGGGGACTGGTCCCCAATGCCATCTGCAAAGATGCCCGCGCGGCGAGCGCAAGCCGCGACAGCGGCTTTAAGCGCCGTGGCGTTCGAGGATGGTGTGAATATCGCCGACGCTCTGAATTTCGTGCATTTCGTCCATGGAGAGCGAGATATCGAAGTTTGTCTCAAGGGTGGTGACGAGGGCGATATGTTTGAGGCTATCCCATTTGGGCACGTCTTCGGGGGTCGTTTTCAGGCTTAGATCACCTTCAAACTCGAAAATATCCTCGAAAATTTCAGCAATTTCGGGTCTGATGTCATCGCTCATATTTTTGTTTTCCGTCTTTGTGTGCGTTTCTGGCCAGCAATTTCGAGCCTTTTGAGCTCTATTCTTTGCGCGACAATACATTGTTAAGTGTAAAGGTCCGGCAGCTCTCTATTTACACTGTAATAGCCACAGAAGTTTCACGAATACAAGTGGTTGGGCATGAATAGCGCGTTGGTGCGACCTTTATACGCGATCCGTTGTTTCAGGTTTTGGCGGGCCAAAGGGTTTGCACAAAGGACGAGGCAGGCAGGGGAGAGTTGCCAGCGTTCCACGAATAAAGCGTTGCATTGTTGATCGTTTCGCCTTTTTCGAGGCCTTGGTCGCCATAAAAATCGGCTACAATGACGTTTTTCTCGGTAGGAATATAGGAGGCTTTTAGGGTTTTTACGCCGTGTGCCGCCAGATTTTCCAGTATTGCCCCCAAAAATGCCACCTCGACCTCACGGCCAATGACGCGGCAGCTCATCAACAGGGTTTTAAGCTCGGCCTCTTTTCCGTTGATCGCCACTGTGGCGCAGATCGAAATGCCGTGATCGCCGAATTTATCGCTGACCTGCCCCAGAACCACCATGGCATCTGCATCGTCCATCATCTCTTTGATATCGGCCTCGTCATAGCGTTTGGTCGTGAGGTTGAACTGGTTGGTTTTTTGGTGCATCTGGGCGATGCGCGGCAGCGTCGTTGCGTTGACCTCTTCGATCAACAGTTTTTGCTGCAATCCAGCCAGATAATCTTCAAAACTGGTGGCTGATGATTGCGCCTCGCTGGCCTTGCGCCGGGCCAGATACATGCTGGAGCGCTGCGCGTCCTCATCTGTCAGTCGTATAGGCCATGTCTGGGCAAGGGCGCGCAAAAAACCGGGGCGCTGGGCCGGGTCGTCTGGCAGCTCTGGTGTTAAAACTTGCGGGGCCAGCGCGCGCATGGCTTCGCGTTCATGGGGGCTGTCATCGAGGAAGATAAAACTATCGAGGCCGACATTAATCTCGCTGGCCAGCTCAAGGATATTTTGCGGCTTTGGCACCCAGTTGATGCGATGGGCGACGAAATCATCCTCTTTCATGATGATACCGGGATGGTCAGTAAAGGCGCTGATGGCTGCTGGATCGTTTTTGCTGAGGATGGCGAGGATCATGCCTTGCTTTTTGAGGCGTAAAAATTCGTTTTGCATGGCTTTAAAGGCGTTGCCGGGGAAATCATCGCCGCATTGCAGGCCGGTGACGCCATCTTCACCAAAAATGCCGCCCCACATGGTGTTGTCGAGATCAAGGACCAGAACCTTGGCCGGGCCGCGCTTTTCAGCTCGCCACGCCAGTGCAAAGCTGGTGGCAAGGGCGCGTGAGGCCTCGGCAGAATAGGGGATGCGACCATAATACCACATTTTGGGGTCGGTCCAGCTGGTGGGGGCGAG
The DNA here is from genome assembly GCA_021647535.1 of Hyphomicrobiaceae bacterium. Lineage (GTDB taxonomy): Bacteria > Pseudomonadota > Alphaproteobacteria > Rhizobiales > JAKIUO01 > JAKIUO01. The sequence goes on along the minus strand of JAKIUO010000003.1, from coordinate 14,721 downwards.
ATCCGAGAAAGCCGCAAAACTGTCGATGAGAATGATCTGGTTGTGCTGGCTGGCCAGTTCCGCCAGAGCGCTGTTGACCAGAGCCACGCTGGCCGCCATGCCATCTGCGTGATGGCGGTCCATAAAGCCGACAACAGGCGCGGGTGGCAAAGGCAGCGTGTTGAGGAAGAGGGGGGCTGTCGATTGGTTGGCAAAGCTTGCCAAGCTGGAGGTCAGCAGATCAATGCGCTCAGTGAGCATTGTGAGGTTTTTGTCTGTTTCCTGTCGTCCGTCATGAGGATGAAAGCCCTCCAGATCGAGCATCAGCACGTAGGCGTCATAATCGCCGCTCGCGGGCCTCAACAGTTCGGGAATGACCTCGCCGAAATTGGCCTCGTCAATCGAGACGTTAAAACCGCTGGCGGCAAAGGCCGGAGCGAGATCTTGCACAAATGGCTGGGTGGTGGAGGTTCCAAGCACACGGATTTTCGCGGCTGCGAACCCTTCCACATGCTCTTTCAGCTCTGCCGCGACGGGGCGCAACAATTGCGGCATGGTTTCCCGGTTGGTGAGGGCCAATTGCAGCGCTTCATCCGCCAGCCCTTTGGCTTTTAGCTGTTTAACAAGGGCCAGAGCCGTGTCTTTGTCGCCGATGATGCGGGCGCCGACATCGGCAGCGGTTGTCTTGAGGGCTTCGTCTGGTTCATCAGCGCTGTTGAGCCTGTTGAGTAATTTTAACGGCAAAGACAAGCGCTCAAGGCGTTGGTCAGCTATGGAATGACCGGCGACCACCAGAGCGGTGAGCAGCCAGGGCGGGGCCTTCTTTTTGGCTTCATCAAGGCTGGTCAGCATATTGGCGACCTTGCCGCTCTCGACTTTCGTCCAGTCAATGCTTTGCAATAAAGCACGGTTTTGCAAACAGGCTGGAGCCTGTGCCAGAACGGTGTCGATCAATATTTCCATATCGCCAGAATAGCTTTTCGCCATAACGCAGACCCTTACTATGTGTCTTGATCAAGTCCCCTCTCCCCCAAGGGAAGAGGGTTAGGGAGTAATGCTGAAAATGGACAGTTTTGATGACAAATTTCACCCATCATTTTACCCCCTCTCCCCAGCCCTCTCCCCGTCTGGGAGAGGGGGCGCTTGCCGCACGTTTGTTTTAAAGTCCCCCTAAAGCATGATATCGCCGCCGGTGACCAGCAGATTGTCGCCCGTCACAAAGTCGGCATAGGGCGAGGCCAGAAACAGCACGGCTTTGGCGACATCGTCAACCGTGGCCATGCGACGCAGTGGCGTGCGCGACACCATCATCTGGCGGATGCGGTCCGGCACATTGGAGGTCAGATCCGTTTCGACCATGGTGGGGGAGACCATATTGACGGTAACGCCGGATGGTCCAAGTTCCTGCGCGAGGTTCTTGCTCATGCCGAGCAGGGCCGATTTGGCGCTGACATAAGGCAGCCAGTTATGGGCGGTGCGGCCCAGAACGGCGGAGGTCAGCACATTGACAATCTTGCCTTTGCTGTCCTTGAGGGCGGGCATGGCGGCCTGCATGACATTAAAGGTTGAGCCGACAATATTGTCGTAAGCCGCCTGCATATCGCTCCAGTCAAGATCGTTGAACGAGGAGGAGAGGATTTTGGGACCGGCATTGTTAATGAGAATATCGAGCGCCCCGTCTGTCCCCACGGTTTCGATCATTTTGGCCACGTCATCCTTGCTGGTGACATCGCATTTGACGATATGGGCAGTGCCACCGCGCGCGTTGATTTCGCTTGCCACATCCTTGGCGGCCTGTTCCGAGCGGTGATAATTGATCCACACAGCTGCGCCGTGGTCGGCAAGGGTGAGGGCGATGGCGCGGCCAATACCGCGTGAGGCTCCGGTAACAAGGGCCGTTTTGCCGGTTAAAAGCTCGCTCATGCTGGTGGTTACTCCTTTGGCAGGGGCCGGTTTGTGATCAGAAATACGCAACACATTGGCCTTGGCGACGCCGCGCAGCACAACATCGCCATTTTGCGTGGTGATTTGCGTATCCATGGTGATGGTGCGCGTCACCTTGTCCACATGGGTGATGGTGCCGCGCGCCTCCACCGTATCGCCGATAAAGACGGGGGAAGTAAATTCGATGGTCTGCGACAGATAAAGCGCTTCACGGCCCGGTATTTTCATGCCGACCAGCGTCGACAAAAGGCTGGCATGTAGGAAGCCATGGACGACGCGTTGCGAAAATTTTGTGCGTGCGGCGAACTCATCATCCATATGCAACGGGTTCTGGTCCCCGGACAGGTTGGCGAAGGTTTCCACGTCCTTGGCAGTAATCGTGCGTGTGACACTATCACTATAGCCCACATGCAGCTCGCTTAGACGGTCAGCTGCGGCATTATTACTTGTTTTCGGGGGCTGAGACTTGTTATCGTGTGTCATTGTGTCTCTTTATCAAAGTTTTTCTTGTAAGTGACTGTAAAATCCAACATTAATCTTGACTTTTCCGGCCTTTGTTCAATAACAGAGGCAAATCGTGCGAGTTGATTGTGAACAAACAGTCTGATTGCTGGATAATTATATTTTACGGGGGGCAAGAGGTCAAATCTTTGCCCTGGTTACTGTAAAGAAAGATCTGGGTTACCGTAAAGAGATGACCGGCTATCCGTTGGCAAAAAACTGGCATATAAGGTAAAACGAATATACGGCACCCATAGCTGATATCGGGCCGTCTAACGTAATTTGGTAAGTGCAGGGAGAAAGTTTGATGAGTTCAACATTTGATAAGGTTGCTGATATTATTTCCGATATTGGTGATGTCGAACGCGAAAAAATCACACAGGACAGTCATGTCATTAGCGATCTGGAAATCGACAGCCTTGATTTTCTTGATGTTGCCTTTTCCATCGATAAGGAATTTGACATCAAAGTGCCTGTTGAAGACTGGATGACAGAAATCAATGATGGCAATGCCAATGCCGAAGATTATTTCATCATGAAAAATCTTTGTGCCAAAATCGACGAATTGCAGTCCGAAAAAGCGGCTTAGTTTTAAAGGTCCAGATTTATGCGTCTTGAATATTTTGAGATGATTGACAAGGTGGAGAGCATTGATCTTTCTGCCGGGAAAATCTCTGTTCATGCCTATGTGCCTAAAGACAGCACGGTGTTCGAGGGGCATTTCCCCGGGCATCCGCTGGTGCCGGGCGTGTTGCTGATCGAAGCCATGGCGCAGGCCGCTGGCTATTTGATATTGGCCAACGAGAAATTCGAGCGCATGACCTTTCTGGCCGCCGTCAAGGAAGCCAAGCTGCGCACCTTTGTGCTACCCGAAACAGCGTTGATCGTAACGTCTGAAATCGAGCATGACGGGTCAGGCTATACAATGAGCAAAACGGCGATCACTGCCGATGGTAAAAAGATCTGTAATGCCAGATTGACCCATCGCACCTTGCCGTTTGAAAATGACGATCTCAAAGGCCACGTGCTGGAACGTGCCCGCGTGACAGGGCTCTTGCAAGAGGGCTAGAGGGCTTTTGTCTGCTTATACAACAAGTGTCATCCCGGCGCAGGCTGGGATCCATATTCCAGAGACATGTCAATTTGAAATGACCCTCTTGGACTGAAAAGCGTATAAACACCGCCCCATATTCAACTGCTAACGCTGCGGCGTATGGATCCCCGCTTTCGCGGGGATGACAGATTGAGGGGGCGTTGCTATCGGGTAGTGTTGAAAAGGTGATGGCGGGGCATATGGCAGATTCTCCAAACAATGATCGTGAAGTCTGGATCACCGGCATAGGAATAGTTTCCTCTCTTGGCGAAGGGCTCGACGCACACTGGCAGGCGCTCACCGCAGACAATCCAAAGCCGGTTGTCGATGAAAAGAGTTTCGCGCCTTACCCGATTCACCCCCTGTTCGAGATTGATTTCTCAAAACAGATCCCCAAGCGCGGCGATCTGCGTCAGATGGAAGACTGGCAGCGCATCGGCACCTATGCGGCGGGCCTGGCGCTCGATGATGCGGGCATCAAGGGCGATGAAGAGCTGCTGGCCAAATGCCATATTATTGCAGCGGCGGGCAATGGCGAACGTGACCCTGAAGCTGATGCCACGGTGCTGGCGGCTCTAAAAGATGATCCAAACTGGCGCGAAAAACTCAATGATCTGCTTTTGACCAATCTGCGCCCAACGCTTTATCTGGCCCAGCAGACGCAGCTTCTGGCGGGCAATATCTCCATCGTGCATAAAGTCACCGGCGGCTCGCGTACCTTCAAGGGCGAAGAAATCGCCGGGGTACAGATTGTTGAAAATGCGGTGCAGCGCATACAGGCCGGGCAGGGGGAGTTGTTTCTGGTTGGAGCGGCCAATAATGCCGCACGGCCTGATTTGCATCTCATTCGTGAACTGAATGGCCTTGCCGACAGGTCGCTAGGCTCCATGGGCGCCTTTCTGGTGATCGAAAGTGCGGAACATGCAAAGGCACGCGGGGCAAAGCCCTATGCGAAAATTTCATCTGTCGCGGCTGCTGGTCAGGAGGTCATGTCTGTTCGTTCGGTGAATGATCTGGAACACAAAACAGACTGGACAATCGGCCATGTAAATGCGCCACCGGTGTTCCTGTCGGGATTGGCAAAAAGTGAAAAAACACAGGATCAATTGTCTGCCATCAATATCGCCGATCTGTTCGGCCATGGGATCGAGTCGCAGTTTCCACTGGGGATGACGTTGGCCACGCTTGTTTGTTCAAAAGGTGGCGGGCAAATTCAACTAAGCGGTCTGGGACGTGCGATGTTGGAAAAGGTGAAGTCATGACTAAAACCACAGACAAACAGGGCCGTCCAGTTGTCGCCGTGACCGGTATGGGGCTGATCACTGCGCTTGGTAAAGGCCAGGCCAACTGGACGGCATTGCTTGAAGGGAAATCTGGAATTAAGCCGATCACCCGTTTCCCGACAGATCAGTTACGTTCGTCTGTTGCAGCTACAGTGGATGAGCCACTGACGAGAAAGCAGAACAGACAATATGAGCAAGCACGCAAGGAATGGGGAACGGCTCATTGTGTTCAACGAACAAAAATAATGGGGTGGGAGACAGCATTTGCAGCCCTCAGGATGGCCGGTTTTGATGATGTGCTTGTAGAAAGAGATAATAACAAAGACGATATTTTTCCTGGATCACTGTTTATTGCGGCTTCTCCTTCGGAATTTGAATGGCCTCAATTCGTCGATATCAGCAAGGCGGGCAGTGGTGAATCCATGGGTTATGGCCGCATGCTGGATGCTGTTCGAAATGGCGAGAAGCTTGATGATGCCGACTTGATGCTGTTTGCGACTGTTCCCAACTATCTGGCCAAGAGTTTTAACACGCAAGGGCCTCCCATCTCCGTCTGCACCGCCTGCGCCTCTGGTGCAACTGCCATTGGTCTTGGGGTCGAGGCGATCCGGCGCGGTGACAAGGCGGCGCTTTGTATCGGTACTGATAGCACAGTGCATCAGGAAGCCATGGTGCGGTTTTCGTTGTTATCGGCTGTATCTCCCCATAATGATCCACCGGAAGCTGCCTCGCGCCCGTTTGATAAAACCAGAGCCGGTTTCGTCATTGCTGAAGGGGCGGCGGCGCTGGTGTTGGAAGATTACGATGCAGCCAAGGCACGTGGTGCGGAAATTCTCGGCGTTGTGCGCGGCTATGGCGAGCGCGCCGATACTTTTCATCGCACCCGCTCCATGCCGGACGGCTCGGCGATGATCGGTGCCATGGAAAACAGCTTGAAAGATGCTGGCGTTACGCCGGACGAAATTGATCACGTCAATGCGCATGGCACCTCGACGCCGGAAAACGACAAGATGGAAGCGCTGTCCCTTAACGCTGTGTTTGGCGATCACATCATGAATGTACCGGTTTGCTCTAACAAAGGGCAGATCGGGCATACATTGCTGGCAGCGGGAACGGTCGAAGCGGTGATTTCACTGCTGACCATCAAACATAATATCATTCCGCCGAATATGAATTATCACACGCCGGACCCCAATATTAACCTTGATATCGTCGCCAATGAACCGCGCCAGAAAAATGTGAATATAATCCTGTCAAACAGCTTTGGTTTTGGCGGCCAGAACGCCTGTTTGGTGTTTTCGAGCGGCAAGGAATATGAATAATCCGACTATTAAGTCGGCAAGCACGTTGGTGCGCCAAATGCAGTAGATGGGCTTGTGTGAGGAAAGGCTTCGTGCCGTTTGAACGATGAATAGAGGGAAGATTGAGTATGCGTAATCGTAAAGTTTTGATCACCGGCGGTGGGCGCGGTATTGGCGACGCTATTGTGCGCGCTGTTGCGGCCAACGGTTTTGGCGTACATTTCACCTATCGCTCCAGCGAGACGCAAGCCAGTGCATTGGTCGAAGAGCTAAAAATCGCCTATCCAGAGCAGACAATCGAAGCCACAAAAGTCGATCTGGCCAATCGCGATGAGGTCGATAGTTTTGCTGATGAGCTGGGCAAGGCAGATGCTTATTATGGCATCGTTCATAATGCAGGGATGCCCTATGATGCCCTTGTTGCCATGCTTGATCAGGACAAGGCGGAAACCCTCATGCAGGTCAATTTCTGGTCGATGACAAGCATCATCAAAGCCGCCGTTCGTCCCATGCTGCGCGCCAAAGAAGGCCGTATCATCGGCATCGGCTCCATCACCCACGCGCTTGGCACCCCCGGCAACGCCACCTACGCCGCCAGCAAGGGCGCCATGGCGAGCTTCCTCAAAACCCTGGCCGCCGAAGTCGCCCGCAAAGGCGTCACCTGCAACACCATCGCACCGGGCTATGTCGATACGGAAATGATGGCCGCATACCCCGAACAAAAAGCCAAAGCCGAAGCGACCATTCCGCTGAAACGCTTCGCCCGCCCCGCCGAAGTCGCCGCATTGGTGAGCTTTTTGCTGTCAGATGGCGCAGGCTATATCACCGGTAACGTCATTCCAATCGACGGCGGGTTGTCAACTGCAACACCGGTGGGGCGCTGATTTTATCATATACCCCCTCTCCCTAACACTCTCCCCTTGGGGGAGAGGGGATCGGAAGCCCGTATGACTTTTCACGAGAATAATATACAGCTCCTGTTTCGGCCCCCTCTCCCCCCCAAGGGGAGAGGGCTGGGGAGAGGGGGTAAAAAAATATGTAAGGAATAGAACATGTTCGCACTACAAAACGTTGCTGACCGTGAATTGGTCATTGGTGATATTGAGCCGCCCAAAGCCCCTGGTCCTGATGAGGTGCAGATCCGCATGAAGGCGGTGGCGCTCAATCATATTGATGTGTGGAGTTGGCGCGGCATGGCGTTCGCGAAGCGGGCTGACAAGCAGATCCCCGGGGCCGAAGGAGCGGGGGAGATTGTTGCGGTTGGTGAGAATGTCAAAAATCTCCAGCCCGGTCAGCTGGTGGCGATTTATGGGGCGATTACCTGTGGCACTTGCGATCCTTGCCAGGAGGGCCGCGACAATCATTGTACCGCCAAGCAGGTTATATATGGCTTTCATACGCATGGCTTTTTTCAGGAGCTGATCAATGTCCCGGCGCGGCTGGCCGTGCCTGCGCCAGAAGGTTTGCCAGTCGAACAGGCGGCGCTTGCCGGGATCACCTTTGGCACGCCAGAGCATATGTTGTTTGATAATGCCAAGCTCAAAGCTGGCGAAACAGTGCTGGTGCAGGCGGGGGGCTCGGGCATCGGGTCGGCGGCCATTCAGTTGATCAAGGCGGTGGGCGGCATTGTTTACACGACGGTGGGCTCGGATGAAAAGGGTCTAAAGGCCGTGGAGCTTGGAGCCGATGAGTTTATCAATTACAAGAAAGAGCGTTTTGAGGGCCGCATTCGCCGCTTGACGAAAAAGCGCGGTGTTGATGTGGTATTCGAGCATATTGGTCCCGACACTTTCAAGGGCTCTATGCTGTCCATGCGTCGCGGCGGCAAGCTGGTGACTTGCGGTTCGACCACGGGAGTGATGGGTGAAATCAATCTCAACCTTCTTTATCAGCAGCAATTGCACCTGCTTGGCAGCTTTGGCTGTACCTTGGCAAATATGGCCAGCGTGATGCAAAAACTGGCAGACGGCACGGTCAAACCGGTGATCGATACGGTCTTGCCGCTGGAAGAAGTGGAGAGCGGACTGAACCGTCTTGAGAACCGGGATGTGTTTGGCAAAATTATCGTTAAACTGTAGAGCTGATTTTGTGAGGGGGCGTGTTTGCGTCGTCAAAATTCCATTGGATTATTGAAGAATGTCTATGGACACTCTTGTTTGGATGGACTACAAGCAGCACAAGATGCCATAATATGATTTGCAGAATAGTCTTGTCGTGCGAGTTGTGAGACGATTAACTGAAATCTGGTGTCTGCTTTGTGGAGTTTGAAATCCATAATTGCTTGATAATAATAGTTTATTTCAAGCGTTGATATAGTGTCGGGGCGTGGCGCAGCCTGGTAGCGCACCTGGTTTGGGACCAGGGGGTCGGAGGTTCGAATCCTCTCGCCCCGACCATTTATATCAAATATTTAACACCGCTTTCCAACACCAGCCATACTTACCGATACAATTTCGGAACAGAAAGCCACTGTTATCAACTCATTGCCATTCTGGATACCAGGTGAAGAACCCGGGAGGCGATGGCGACAACCGTGAGTTAATCATTTTGCATTCTGGTATAAAACGGCTCGCTGCAATTTACTTCTATGCGACTGAATTTCTTCTATTTGGGAATGTGCAGACGCATACCAATGCGCAGGGCGTTCGGGTTGGATAGCAGAATTCTATTGGCCTTGAAAATCTTTAGATAGAGGAAGCTGTCACCATAGGTTGTGTAGGCGATCGAGCTCAGTGTATCGCCAGATTTGACGACCAGATAGCGTTTGCCATTTTGGGTTTCCAGCTGTCGTGACGACAAGGCGGTTTTGCGCCCCTCATTTTCAATTTGCGAGAGATAGTCGTCCCCATTTGAGGTGCCTTGATTCTGACCTCGGGATTTTTTGACGACGCTGGCAATGAGCGTTGTGATATCCAGACGGCCATCACTGCCTTTAAGCGCGTCGGGCAGTTTGTTCTGATTTTTTCCAAGCGCTTCTTTCAGCAGTCTTTCGACGCTTTTGGTGTCTTTGCCCTGGGCCTGTGCTTCGGATACCAGATTTGAAAGAGAATCGCGCAGTTGATCGACTGATTGATCCAGTTCGGGCGTATTATTATTATTGGTTTCGTTGAGACCGGACAGGGCATTGACGACCTGGTCGGTGAGTTGTTGCATTTTGTTCTCGTTCGTTTCTTGTGGCGTCGCGCGCTGGCCGCTCTGGGGGTTCGTTGAATTCAGCGCCAGCCTCAAGTCATCGACAATTGCAAGGGGCTGTGTTCTGGTTGTGGGAGTCAGGGTAAGGGTCTTTTCCAGTCGGCTTAAAGTGTTCTCGACCCCTATAGGCCCCGCTGCTCTATTGGCTATGGAAGAGCCAATAGAGCGGGTATCAAAACCGTTTTGTTTGGGCAAAAGTCCCATAGTCGTGGCCTGCTGTATACGATCGCTCTGTTCCATATAGGCTTTGGCAGAGATAATGCCGGTATCGCCTGCAAATATGTCTATGGGGCCTCTGGCTGCCATGAGGGCCTCTGGCGAGCTGCTTGAGGGGGGCGTTTGCGGCGAAAAGAACAGACTGCTGACGCCAATAAGAAAAGCACTGCTGACGCCAACAAAAATGCTTCTGGCAGGGTTTGTGAGCGGGCCGGAGGCTTTGCGGTAGTGGTGGTGAAAGAGAGAGGGGAGATCATCGGTGGGATCCATTGTCTCTTGAACATTTACCGGTGCAGTCTGGCGCGCAGGTTGGGAGGCAATGGGAGCCTCTTGAGTGACTGGAGTAGCCTGAGCAGGTGGGGCCGCCTGAATGACCGGTGCCGCTTGAGTGATTGGTGCAGCCTGTGTGACCGGTGCCGCTTGAGTGATTGGTGCAGCCTGTGTGACCGGAGCAGCCTGTGTGACCGGTGCCGCTTGAGTGATTGGTGCAGCCTGTGTGACCGGAGCGGCCTGAGTGACCGGTGCCGCCTGAGTGACTGGAGCAGTCTGAGTGACCGGGGGATTTGTCTTGTTGTTTTGCTGAGGGGCGGCCTGGCCAAAAAAAACGCCGGTCTGTTGAGGGGCCGTGTCCGGCGCACTGGCGATATATTGGCGTTCTTGCTGCATGGGGACAGCAGCAGCTTTGGACGTTTCCAGCTGTTTTGACAAGCGCTGGATCAGCGGTTCGTGTTTTTTGTACTCATGCATGGTTACTCTACTCTCCTTGCAATGGATCAGAACGTGATTGCCTTTTTCAAGGTTTGATCGTGGTCAGCCCGAAGGCTTGCCAGCTCTGCATACCACCACGGTAATAAAACAGTTTTTGGGCCGGAAAGCCAGCTGATAACAGCCCCTTGATGGCACGGGGGGACTGGTCACACCAAGGGCCATTGCAAAACAGCATTAAATGTCGGGCTTTGCTGAAATTCCAGATATTGTTTGAGGCTTTGGTGGCCCCTAGAATGGATAAAATGCGCCCAAGATAGGCGTTGTTGCCTTTGGTAAGCAGCGTAAAGGGAATGTTGACAGCCCCCGGTATGGTGCCTTTTTTGTAAAAGGCGGGAATGCGGGCATCGACCAGAACGCCTTGACCTTTTTCAACCTTGTCTTTCAAAAAGCCAATCAACTCAACCTCGCCAACCGTTCCGACTTGCCGATGTACGGAAATGGGATGAATGCAAAAGGGCGGGCAGGGGCGCGAAGTTTTAGCAAAGCTGTTGGTCAGCTTGTGGGAGGTATCCTGATTTCGCTCGATCCGGTAAGTTTTGCCCTTTATGGAAATATCGACATAGGGCATGTCTCTGGTGATATTGACCTTGCGCGCCAACAGATCGCCAGGGAGCAGGACCTGAAACATAAAGAGGGCCAGAAAGAGTCTAAGGGATAGAGTGCGCCATTTTTTCATAGATTTGGATCAGCCTTACGCGTTGAACTGTCGCAGCGCGCTTGAAGAACGTCGGACAGGGCAACCTTTTTGAACAACAGACCGTCCCTTATATGGAAAAGGACGGGCATCTTTTTATCTCTTAGCTTTCTGCAATTATCGTTTTGAATAAAGGCAGAGCTAAGGCAGAGCGAATTTGAATGGTTCCCCTTGAGCACACATAACGCCTGTTTGACAGATAACGACGCTTTAAGATGCCCTTTCAGCAGAGGAACAGGGTGAATTTCAGATGATTATATCTGGTAGAAGTTTACACGTTATTAGTCTCGTTTGCCAAATATTTCGAAGCTGGACTATACATAAACGAGATTGTTTATTAATGTGCGCTATGGTCTGGCGGTTTTATTATTTTGCTTGAAATGGCTTGTGTAAACAGGCAGGTGAACGAGATTATTGTTATGCGTACAATCGAACAAGAGACGGAACAAAGCCCTGATATCGAGGAAGAAGTGAGCCTTGATGACTGGCAATCCCTGGCGGATGATTTGTTGGCCCAGAATGAAGCTCTGACGCAAGAAGTGCATCGACTTGCTGGTTTATGCGAGCAGGATGCCTTGTTACAAATACTGAACCGGCGTGGGCTGGAGCGGGCTTTAAGCACGGAGATTGCCCGGGTTGAACGCTATGCCATCAGTTCGAGCTTTATATTCATCGATATCGATTATTTTAAAGAGATAAATGATGGATATGGTCATGTTGAAGGGGACCGGATGTTGCAAAGACTAACGCGACATATTGCTGGTCAGTTGCGCAGTTGCGACCATTTCGCCCGTCTCGGCGGAGATGAATTTGGCATCATTCTGCCCAATACCACAGTTGAACAGGCCATTGAAAAAGCTGAAAAACTGTCAGCTTCTCTTGGCGAAGACGCAAAAAACTGGGGAAATAGCGCACACCATCTGTCCTTTTCTGCCGGGGTCAGCAAAATCTGCGTGCGCGGACGTCTTGACGAGATTATCAGGCTGGCCGATCAACAAATGTATTTGCAAAAAGAAAAAAGACATAAAAAACAATGATGCTGTCCGTGTCGGTCCAAATGACCACTTGACGGATGAAAACGAGCCGTGCAAACAACCCCTCAGTTGATTTATGCAATTAACTATATGTGTATTTGTGGGGTTGGTGTGATGAGTTATGTAATTTCCATTATTGGTCTTGGTTATGTTGGTGTGACCAGCATGGCCTGTCTGTCGAAAATGGGACACAAAATCATTGGCGTTGATGTCAATGAGGACAAGGTGGCGCTGATTTCGAGGGGAAAAAGCCCCATTGAAGAGCCGCAGGTGCCAGAGCTCATTGAGCAGGGTGTCAAAAACGGCCAGCTGACGGCGACTATGGACGCAGCGGCTGCCATTCGCGAGAGTGATGCCATTTTTGTTTGTGTCGGCACGCCCTCGCTGGCCAATGGCGATGTCAATACGACCTATCTTGATCAGGTGATGAAGAAGATCGCTATTGTGCGCCGTGAAACCGGGCGTTGTATCCCGGTTTTTGTGCGCTCGACGGCGCTGCCAACGGTTCATCAATCGCTGATTGAGCTGCTGGAAAATGAGCTGAGAGACAGCCAGCCCACGGCCTATTGCGTGCATCCCGAGTTTTTGCGCGAAGGTCAGGCGGTCTATGATTTTTATAATCCACCCAAAACTGTCTATGGCTGCACTGATGAAGCGGTGGCAAAAATCGCCACCTGTCTCTATCCCGAAATTGATGATGAAGACATCATGACCGACCCGATGACGGCGGCGCTGGTGAAATATGCCGATAATTGCTTTCATGCGGTCAAAGTGACCTTTGGCAATGAAATCGGTCAGGTGGCCAAGGCTTTTGGCGTCGATAGTCGCGAGGTCATGGATATATTTTGCAAGGACACCAAGCTTAATATTTCGTCCAAATATCTGATGCCGGGTATGCCGTTTGGCGGTTCTTGCCTGCCCAAGGATCTGCGCGGCATCGCCTCATGGGCGCGGCGTAACGCCATCAGCCTGCCAATGTTGGAAAATGTCAATCATTCGAACGCCCAGCAGATCGAGCAGATCACCGGCAATATTCTTAAGACCGGCAAAATGCGCATTGGGCTGATTGGTCTGGCCTTCAAGGATGATACGGATGATTTGCGCGAGTCGCCTATGGTGGCGATTGCCGAACAGTTGATGGGCAAAGGGCGCGACGTGCAGATCTATGACCCGATCCTCAATACCGAGCGGTTGATTGGTGCCAATCAGAATTTCGCCCTGTCTGCTCTGCCGCATCTGGCGCGCATGATGGTTGAGGATTGCCAGCAGCTCGTCAAGGATAATGATTTGATTATTATCGCGCAGCAACGCGCTGTAAAAGATTTTAATGCTCTGCCATGGCATACCGAACAGACCGTTTTTGACCTTGTCGGGTTGAGTAATTATGATGGGATGGCTGGTGTGGTCGAGGGGCTCTACTGGAATGGTAATATGGATGAGGACTGGCAGCTTGCGGTGCGCCAGCTCAAGCGTTCGGCCTGAACCGGGTTTTGACAAAGCGGATTTTCTTTAAAAGGCGTGCGATTTGTGGGGGATTGCCGGAAGTTGCTCATGGACAATTTATATCCCGACCATCATAAAGGCCGGAGACGCAAAGGCATGGTGGTTTTCACTTTGTCATTGCTTTTGGCCTTGACCTTTTTGGTCGAGACAAAGAGCAGGGCTGGTGTGCTGGATAAAGCCCGCCCGGACCCTGCGCGCCTTTCGTGCAGCCAGACCTATCAGAGCGGCACACAGCTGTTTTCGCCAGAAATGGTTCAAAAAATACTGGCCGATCCCGAGCAACTGGCCCCCTCTATCAAAACCATTTCGAATAAACGCTATTGGGGGCTTGCCAGCAATCTTCAGCTAAAAGCACGGCCTGAAGCGCCGTCTCCCTATGTGCTGGAAATCGCCATTCCCAAGGGGGCGATCAATCCGGGCAACAAACTGGCACCACGGGGCGGGGCCGGTTATCACTGGACCCCTTTGATGCCCGCCAACACGCGCAGCGCCTGCCTGTCTTATTTCCTCTGGTTTCCGCCAGATTTTGACTTTGTGAAGGGTGGCAAACTGCCGGGAATTTTTGGGGGTTTAGGCCCCTCTGGCGGCAAGAAGGTGACCGGAACAAACGGCTTTTCGACCCGTTATATGTGGCGCCGGAAGGGTGACGGCGAAGTCTATGCCTATATCATCGGCAATGACCGGCGGGGCATCAGCCTGGAGCGGGGGGCCTGGCGCTTTCCACGCGGAAAATGGACCCGGCTGGAACAGGAAGTTGTTTTGAATACACCCGGCAAACAAGATGGCGTGGTGCGTGTCTGGGTGAATGGCAAGCTTAGGATGGAAAAAACGGGTCTGGTCTATCGCACAACCCCCGATGTGACGATTAGCGGTGTCATGGCTCATGTGTTTTTTGGTGGCAAAGACCCTTCATGGGCCTCGACAAAAGATACCATAGTACGTATGACGCCCTTTGATTTACGCTGGTCGAAACGTGCGCCGGAGCAGGCGCTTGTGCAAAGTATGGAACAGCTGGATGTGAGGCATAATGGCTCTGGTAATTAAATATGAGAAACCGGATCAGCGCCGGCATTACCGCGTTACGGCCCCGCTTTTTGTGGTTTTTAACGATCAGAAATATCGCGCCGTTGACTGGAGTTTGGGGGGGCTGCGTCTTGAGGGCATCAAGGGCTCTCTGCCAGAACTTGGTGATCTGGTCGAGGTTGAAATCACG
>JAKIUO010000192.1 GCA_021647535.1 Hyphomicrobiaceae bacterium | reverse complement strand
ATCAACCCCCCGGGGAATATGCCCGGCCCGGTTGACCTCCTCCCTGGCACGCTTTATACCCTCCAGCTCAATTCGGTCTTCGCTCTCTCTCAAACCGGCCGTATCCACCAGATGCAACGGCATGCCATCTATCTGTATCTGCTCTCTCAGCAGATCACGGGTGGTTCCGGGGATCTCGGTTACAATGGCGCTATCCCGACCCACCAGGGCATTCAACAGGCTGGACTTTCCAGCATTGGGTTGACCCGCAATCACCAGCTGCATGCCATCCCGCAGCAGCCGTCCAATCTTGGCCTTCTTTTGCACATCCTCTATTTGGTGGATGATTGACTGTAAGTCAGCACTCACTTTTCCATCAGAAAGAAAGTCTATCTCCTCCTCCGGAAAATCCATGGCGGCCTCCAGATAGATGCGAAGCTGCGTGATGGCATCAACCAGGGAGTGGATGCAACGTGAGAACTCCCCCTGAAGAGAGCGATTG
The DNA here is from genome assembly GCA_021647535.1 of Hyphomicrobiaceae bacterium. Lineage (GTDB taxonomy): Bacteria > Pseudomonadota > Alphaproteobacteria > Rhizobiales > JAKIUO01 > JAKIUO01. Next base: position 4,816 of record JAKIUO010000192.1, on the reverse strand, counting down.
GCCAGACGCACTGCCGTTGCTGTATCAGCCTCTATAAGATCGGCAATAGCCTCTGCCTGAAGCAGATCTAGTTTGCCATTGAGAAAGGCACGCTCACTAAACTCACCGGGACGCGCCAGTCGGGCACCCTGCTTTATAACCTCTTCCAGCAGCATATCCACTGCTTCACGCAAGCCATAAAACATGCTGACCGGCGGCGTATAAGGATATAGGCCGTTGCCTGCCGCTTCAATGGCAGGTGCCCAATCAAAATAGCCCTTGGGAAGGGTGGCGCTTTCAACAGCAGCAAGTGCCTTGGCAGAGGCCACTGTAAAGGACAGGCCTGGCGGCAGCATGAAGCCTTTTTGCGAACCACAGATGGTGACATCAATGCCCCAGTCATCATGGCGCATATCGGTAGCGGCCAGCGAAGAAATGGTATCAACAAATAGCATGGCCTCATGCCCTGCCGCATCTATCGCGGCGCGTACTGCTGGAATATCAGAGGTCACACCCGGCGAGGTTTCGTTGTGGGTCGCCAGCACGGCCTTGATTTTACCAGCGCTGTCGGCTTTGAGGGCCTCTTCAACCTTGGCCGCATCAATGCCCGAACGCCAGTCGCCGGGGATCTCGATCACTTCCAGCCCCATCGCGCGCGCATTCTTGCCCCACAACGTCGAGAACATACCAACTTCTGGCAGTAAAACCGTATCACCGGGGCTCATTGTATTGCAGAATGCCGCCTGCCAGGCCCCCGTGCCACTGGAAGGAAAAATCATGACCGGCTGCTGCGTGCGAAACAGTTTTTTGAGGTCTGTGGAAATCTTTGCGGCAAAAGATGAGAATTGCGGGCCGCGATGATCGAGAAGCGGCATACTCATCGCTTTTAGCACCCGATCAGGCACAACGGTTGGCCCGGGAACCTGCAAAAAATAACGACCGGCTGCTGGAGTTGGCATCTTGAATATCCCTTGAAACTTGCTTTGATGATTAACCAAAAAAAGCCTTAGCTGATTACTCAGGTTTTGCCAATATGGCAAACCATAAAAAAAGGCCGATCTATGAAAGATCGGCCTTTTAAAATTTCAAATCTCTTCGCACACCCGGTACAAAGACCAGCTAGCCCACTGAAAAGTCGCGACGGGCGACCTTGATGCCGATAATATAGCCTGCCAGCACATCAATGAACGAGATCATTGTCAAAATGAAGAACAGCGAGGTTGCTGCTGATTTCATGGTCAGGAAGAGCACCAGAAACAAAATAAACACTACGGTAGAAACAGCCATCTCAGCGATAGCTTCTCCACCAATTCCGGTTGCCTTTACAAGTTCAAAAAACAGAAAAATCAGCGACACACCAATAAACACATGCTCAAGCGTAAACGACCATACGCCACCAGATGGCAAACCCATCGAGAACCAAGGGTCGGTCAAGACTTTCAAAAGCGGATCTTTTAAATCATCAGTTGGATCCCCTGCAAACAGGGCAACTGTAAAATAAGCAATCAGCACAAGCAACATCAACGGTATCATTCTGATGATACGAACGGGCAAACTCGATTGTCGATGATGTACACCCACCCCTGGCATTACCATTTTCTTCTCCTCAATCCGGATTAATTTTCAAAAACTCGCCATTACAAGAGCAGGTCACCCCTGTGTTTCTCTCCCATAATAACGATCAGATCGCGGATTCATAGCCTTAAAATGATGTCAAATATGCGACATCAGGCAGAAACCGGCAAATCCAGATTAGAAATTCAAGTCAAATCCACCTGTTGGCGCTGACCTATTCTTCGTCAGTATGCTCTATTCTTCGTCAGCATCCAAGGGTTTCAAAATCTGACGTCCATTATATTCACCTGTTATCAGGTTGATATGGTGCGGGCGATGCATTTCGCCAGATTTTTTGTCTTCTACATAAACAGGCGATTTCAGCGCATCGGTTGAACGACGAAAACCACGTTTCATGCGGGATATTTTACTTTTTGGTACGGCCATTTGGGATTAACTCCTTCTCTCCAAGCCCAAAAACCCCTCAAAAACCTCCTAAAAGCAGCCCATATAGACTGATTTTACGGATCTGCAAGGAGCCTGGAGCTCTCATTCAATCAAATTGTTGCGCCTCTTATACGCTCAATCTTGCAAAATGACCAGCAATGTTTTGATTGATGGTCTAATGAGCAGGATTTGGTTTCACTGGGAACTGATCCATGCTATCGCAATGGCAAAATAGGGAATGGACACATGGATTTTGAGCAAAGACTAAATGAAAATGCCCGTCTGGTCACCAAACAGCTGGGCCAGCACTTGATGCCGGGCCAGCATTTTGGACCACCGCGCACATTGGCCGACGCCATGCAACATGCTGTTATGTCCGGTGGCAAGCGCTTGCGCCCCTTTTTAATGATCGAAGCGGCACGCATGTTCGGCAGAGCACCAGGGCGCACCATTGATGCCGCCTGCGCCCTTGAACTCATTCATTGCTATTCTCTGGTCCATGATGATCTGCCAGCCATGGATGATGATGATCTGCGCCGGGGCAAACCAACGGTTCACAAGGCCTATGACGAAGCCACAGCCATACTGGCTGGCGATGCTTTGCAAAGTCTGGCCTTTGAAATTCTGGCACACCCTGGTTGCCACGCCAATCCGACAGTGCGCGCCCAGCTGGTGCTGGAACTGGCCACAGCCTCGGGCTGGGCCGGCATGGCCGGGGGGCAAATGATGGACCTTGAAGAAGAGGGCAAAGGGGGCAAAACGCGCCTAGCCGTTATCTCGCGCATCCACACTATGAAAACCGGCAAGCTTATCGAATTTGCCTGCGTCGCCGGGGGCCATATGGCCGAAGTCAAACCTGAAGAAATTGACATGCTGCGCAGTTTTGGACAGCTTTTGGGCCTCATGTATCAGGCCGCCGACGATATTCTGGACACCACAGCTTCCAGCGATGATATGGGCAAAACGGCGGGCAAGGATGAGGCCAGCGGCAAGGCCACAGTGGTGGCGCGCATGGGTCTCGACAAGGCTAAATCCTATGTGGCAACGCTGGAAGAAGAAGCCCTCAAAAGTCTCAGCCCGTTTGGCGAACGCGCCGAATATCTCATCGCCGCGACACGATTTGTGGCCGCGCAAGGACGCTGAAGAAACGCGTTCCCCGTCCTATTTAGAGCCCCTGATCCCCTTTTATAAATTGGGGTTTGGGGACAAGTCCCCAATGCTGTCTGCAAAGACGCCTGACCGGCGAGGTCATTCTTCTACCCCTCGCCCTCCAGCTCATTCAGATATTTCTCAGCTTCCAGCGCCGCCATGCAGCCCAGACCCGCAGCTGTTACGGCCTGACGATAAATATCATCGGTAACATCACCCGCTGCGAACACTCCTGGAATATTGGTTTTGGTACTGTCGGGGGCCGTGATGAGATATTTATTGGGCTTCATGTCGAGCTTATCGATGAACAGCTCCGTTGAAGGCGCATGACCGATGGCGATGAAAATACCGTCAATTGACAGCTCGCTGAGCTCACCCGTCTTGATATTTTTGAGCTTGGCGGCCGTCACGCCGAGCGGGTCTTCATCACCCAGCACTTCATCCAGAACCGTATCCCAGATGACTTCGATCTTGTCATTGTTCAAGAGGCGATGCTGCAGAATTTTTTCGCCGCGCAGCTCATCACGCCGATGCACGAGATAGACTTTTTGCGCAAAATTGGTAAGGAAAATAGCCTCTTCGAGCGCTGTATTGCCGCCGCCGACAACAATCACCTTCTTGCCGCGATAGAAAAACCCGTCGCAAGTGGCACATGCCGAAACGCCATAGCCCTGGAATTTTGTTTCGCTTGGAAGACCCAGCCAACGCGCCTGCGCACCAGTGCAGATAATCAGCGCATCACATGAATAGCGGTTATCACCATCGCCCTTCATGGTGATCGGTTTGCTGGAAAAATCAACCTCGACAATATGATCCTGCACCATCTGCGTGCCCATGCGCTCGGCCTGCCCCTGCATCTGCTCCATCAGCCAAGGACCTTGTATCTCCTCAGTAAAACCGGGGTAATTCTCAACTTCTGTGGTGATCGTCAACTGACCACCCGGCTGCATACCCTGAATCAAAACAGGCTCTACCATTGCCCGGGCCGCATAAATCGCCGCCGTATAGCCAGCTGGACCAGAACCCAAAATCATCAGTTTCGCATGTTTCACATCAGCCATGTCACGCACCCCTTTTCAAAAGCAAACTTGTTTGTCTGTCTCTTATAGGGAGTTGGGGCAAAAAGCCATAGAGAGCGCCGCAAATCACGCAAAAGTGGCTGACGCCACCTGCCCTCGCCGGGCGGAAATGCTGCACGCATAGCCTTGGGACAAGTCCCAGGGCAATTCAATTCATGGCTCGGTAATGAGTTTATGGCCGACCATTTTCGTTCTGCGAAGGCTTCTCTTGCTGGTTTTGGTTCTTGTCCGGATTTTCGGATCTCGGCCCCGCTGCGGACACGGCAAGCCTCTTCGCCAACGGTCACATCCTTGACATAGTGCAAGTGGTTTTCGACCTGCCAATGGTCTCTTGCCAGTTGCAAAAGCAGCTCGGGATCAAGCCTGTCATCAGCTAGACTGGTGATCGCATAAATCCGCTCTCTTAATGTGTATGTCTTTGTTTATATTATGTGTTCTATGCGGCAGATAGCCGTCAGGCCCGGCCATTTCTGGTCGAGTCGATCGGGCAATTTTGTGCGCACGCACAGGCATCGCGTTTCAATCCGGCCATGGCCTTTGTCGATGGTTTGCGCCCGTTTGAGGTCGGCAGGGTCATATGCAATATCCCGAACGCCGGGCTTATACGT
>JAKIUO010000191.1 GCA_021647535.1 Hyphomicrobiaceae bacterium | reverse complement strand
GGCTTGTGACGTTTTTGCGTGGCGATTGTCGCGATAACGATTTTTTTCAAACGAGCGGTTTCAAAGCGCTCGGCAGCATAGATGACTTTTTTCAGCGGTTCCGCCAAGGCTTTGGGGGCATGTCGCAACTGGGCGCGATAAAAGCGCAAGAGCGGGCGGTCCCGTTCAGCATTGGCGGCAAGGGTCCACATGGACATATGAGCCAACGTAAAATGATCACTATTGTCGGTTGCGCTCGTCCAGCGCAAAGCCTCCAGCAAACGCTCGACCGGTGCCAGATAGCCCGTGGCGATATAATAACCCCAGAGGGCATCCACCACATCAGGGCTTTGGTCCAGCGGGGCGTCTTGCAAGGTCTTGTAGCTGCCAAACATAAATTTATCGATCAACACCGTGCGCTGCGGCATACGTTCGGCAAACTCGCGCAGCAAGGATCGCCATTCCGGCAGGCCCGAATAGGCAATGCCCATAATGATGATGGCCTGCGATTTCGGGTTCATGGGAAACAGATCGGTGATAAGGGCGCGCACCTTGAGCTGATTGTCACCAAGCACACCGGCCAGAAAACCCGCATAGAGACCAGCTTGGTCAATATCCTCAAAAGCCCCGAACCGCGACAGGGCGCGAATGGCATGGGGCACCCGCAACGGCTCTGGCGCCTTGCGATAGTCATTGATCCAGCCAACCACCTGCTCGGCTGATCTGAACTTTTGCTGAGGCCCTCGACTTTGTGCCATCTTCACACCAAGAGAGCGCCCTGTGCTGCTGGCATCCCCCACACCGGGCTGTGCCGCAAAGGCAGGCATTGACGGACGGACCATCAGCAGTAGCGCCAGCAAACAGACAAGAGCGTTTTTCATCACAGGTTTCACAGACATGATTTAATCCTAACGCCCCGCCTGCAATTCTGCGTCTGTTTCATGGCAATAGAATGTCAACACCCACAGAACACACACTGGCCCTTGCCCCCTTGCGCTCATACTCTACCTGTCCTATTCTTGGTAGATGGCTCACTCACTGAAAACATTGCTACTGACAGGCCTTTTTTCTGTCTTTGCAAGCTCGTTTGTCCTTGCCGACCAGATCAATGGCAACTGGTGTGCGGCAGATGGCCGAACCATCTCCATTGATGGCCCCCATGTCACAACACCGGCTGGAAACACCGTTCTTGCCATTCATGGCCGTCACCATATTGACTATCTGATCCCGGAAAATGAAACAGATGCTGGCCATCGCTTTACCGCTGATCAGCTTGACGATGAAAGAATAAGCGTTCAGATTATTGACAGCAAAACAGGGCAGAGGAGCCCTGCGCAAATCTGGGTGCCCTGCAAGCCAACGGCCTGATCAATCTCCCCCTACTCCTCTACCCCCTTGACGCTCATGGCCAGCGCATGGATATTATTTTTAAGTTCATCGGCCAGCACGGCATTAATCATGCGCTGACGCTCGACGCGCGATTTGCCATTAAAAGCAGCCGCAATAATCATGATGCGCCAGTGACTTTCGCCGCTGCCATCATCTCCGGCATGACCGCTATGTTTACCTGACTCATTTTCCACCTGCAATTCCAATGGCTTAAATGCGTCAACTAGTTTATCTGAAATAATCTTTTCTAAAGACATGATATTCTCCTCGTGATCTGCTAGTCTTTTACCCCTGATTGAAAGACTGATTCATTTCGGGCCGAATGCCTATTTTCGACCCGTTCAAGACAGAGTGATAGAACATCTCGCCATGGCCACCAACTCAAAATATTTCGACAGCATCCGATCCAAGCGCAAAAAAGGCCGTCAGCCCAAGACAGAGGTCAAGGCCACGTGCGAATGGCCCGAATGCGACAACCCGGCTCCCCACCTTGCCCCCAAGGGGCGCGGACGCGAAGGCGAATATTTTCACTTCTGTGTCTCCCATGTGCGCGAATACAACAAATCCTATAATTTCTTCAAGGGCATGAGCGATGATGAAGCGACCAAATTTCATGAGGGTATCCCGACGGGACACCGCCCCACATGGAAAGCCAGTACAAACCGCAAAACCGGTGATTTTGATGCCCACGAATGGGGACTGGCCGGTCGTCGTCGCCCTAATGTTGGAACAGACAATTTCACCACTGAAGACCCCTTGGAAATTCTGGGCCGCAAGGCTGCTGAAGAGGGCGAAAACAAACCGACCCGCAAGCTGCCGCCCATGGCCAAGCGCTCCTTGCTTGAGCTCGGCCTGACGCAATTAGCGACAGCTGAAGAAATCAAAATCCGCTTCAAGGAACTGGCCAAACGCCATCATCCTGACAGCTCGGGCGGCACCGGCTCGGAAGAAAAGCTGCGCGATGTCATCAAGGCCTATAATTATCTCAAAAAATCAGGTATGTGCTAGGGCAGAAATTCATTCCGGCGCAGACCGCTGACACCATGCCTTGGCAGGCATGGTGCGCAATCATGGAAACCTGACACCCTATGAGCAAAAACATGAAAGACCGGCCCTCAACCTTGCCGGATACCACCCTATCAGTGCGTGACACTTTCGGCATTGACAGCGACTGGGAGGTGCCAGCCTACACCAGCGACGACGAACATGTGCCAGACCTTGACCCGGACTATCAGTTCAACCGCGAGACCACACTGGCCATTCTTGCCGGCTTTGCCCATAATCGCCGGGTGATGATCCAGGGCTATCACGGCACCGGAAAATCCACCCATATCGAACAGGTCGCAGCGCGCCTTAACTGGCCCTGTATGCGCATCAATCTGGACAGCCATGTCTCGCGCATTGATCTGGTTGGCAAGGATGCCATTGTGCTCAAAGACGGTATGCAGGTCACCGAATTTCGCGAAGGTATTTTGCCCTATGCGCTGCAAAGCAATACGGCGCTGGTGTTCGATGAATATGACGCCGGTCGCCCAGATGTGATGTTTGTCATTCAGCGCGTGCTTGAAGTCTCGGGTCGCCTGACACTGCTTGACCAGAGCAAAGTCATTCACCCGCATCCGGCCTTCCGGCTGTTCGCCACCACCAACACCATCGGCCTTGGTGATACCTCGGGACTTTATCACGGCACCCAGCAAATCAACCAGGGACAGATGGATCGCTGGTCGATTGTCGCCACCCTCAACTATCTGCCGCATGATGACGAGGTTGATATTGTCGCCGCCAAAGTCAAAAGCTTTGATAATGAGAAGGGCCGCAAAACCGTTGCCCGCATGGTGCGACTGGCTGATTTGACCCGCAATGCCTTCATGAATGGTGATCTGTCCACCGTCATGAGCCCGCGCACGGTCATCACCTGGGCCGAAAACACGGATATATTCCAGGATGTCGGCGTTGCCTTTGGTCTCTCTTTCCTCAACAAGACCGACGAGCTGGAGCGCGTCCTGCTGGCCGAACTCTATCAGCGCTGCTTTGACAAGGAACTGCCGCAATCTGCTACAAACATGGCGCTGAGCTAATTCATCATGACCAGAAAGCGCCTGCAAAAAATACTCATTCTGCACTTTTTGCTGTTCATGGCGATCCTCGCTGGAGCGCTGGCCTGTAAGCTATCGGGCAATGCGCTCTTGTTCAGCGTCTATGAATTTATCAGGGATATGTCGCTGATCTTTGTCACACTGGCCGCCGCCTATCTGGCCCATGTCTTTCAAAAACGCGCCAATTTCCTGCAATCGTTGCGCGATGAATGGCGTGAGATCGTCGATACTAAATCAGCTCTGGTGGCCTATTGCGAACAGCCCGATACGCAGGTCAATGATTTTGTCGAAGCGCGAAGGCGGATTTCACAGGCCATCGACTATATGCGCATTGTCTACAAGAATATTCTCGAAAGCGATCAGTATATAGGTTTTTATCCCTATGAGCCCCTGCACGATATGCGCCGCGCCCTCAATAGCATCGACCCGCGCAAAAGAAATGATATTACATTTGAGGACAAACGCGTCGTCAAACGCACAATCGTTGCGGCCTTCCTCGCCCTGCGGGAAAATTTCCTTGAAGAATTCGACCTTCAGGAGCCGACAAATCCTGTCACCGGCAGCAATCGTCTGCGCAAGAAAATAAGCAATCCAAAATAATGAACCATAGTGCTGAAAAACCGATCGACTGCTTCAAGCGTGCTCTGAAAGTCACGACCAGAGCCATCGCCAAAGATGACGGGCTTGAGCTTGTCTATGGCGAGGACGAGCCCGGCCTCGACAAAGCCACCATCATCTTGAAAGAGCCCGGCGAAAAACCATCAAAAAACACTCTTGCCGTTTTGCGTGGTCATGCTGATGCGCTGGCGCTGGCCAAAGCCTGCCACAACCCGAAAATCCATAGCCATTTGCGCCCCGCTGGTGGTGAAGCGCTGGAGATTTTTGAAGCGGTCGAGCGCGTGCGCGTTGAAACCATTGGTGCGCGTCGTATGCCGGGGGTTGCCAAAAACCTGCAGGCCAAATGGCGCGATCGCTATAAAGATGGCGAATTTGACCGCTATACAAGCACCGAGGACGCGCCGCTTGCCGAAGCCCTGTCGCTCTTGTTGCGCGAACATCTTCTCAAAGCCAGAACGCCCAAGCGCGTCAAACCCATGGTTGAAGCGTGGCGCCCCTTCGTTGAAGAGCGCGGCGAAGAATTGCTCAAGGCACTGGACCAACAGATTGAGGATCAGGACGCGTTTGGCCGCACCATTCGCTCCTTGCTCAGCAATATGGACCTGCTTGACGAGGAGCTTGACGGCGACGAGATGTCCAGCACCGATGCCGAAGACGAGCGCGACCAACAGGCCGGAGACAATGAGCAGAATGAAGACCGCTCCGATGAGCGCAGCGATGCCGAACAGGACGGCGATGGCGAGGCCCAGCAAGGAGATGGCGAAGATGGTGAGGAACAATCGCCGCGCGATTTGCCTGACAGCGATGCCCCCGGCGCGGAAATGGGCGGCGAGATGCAATTGCCCGACGCCCCGCCCCCGCCAAATGCCAGCGTTTTTGAAAACCCCGAAGCCTTTGGTTACAGCGCCTTTACGCGCCAGCATGACGAGGTCGTCAATGCCTATGAACTGTGTATGCCAGAAGAGCTCGACCGCCTGCGCAGCTTTCTTGACAAGCAGCTTGCCAACTCGGCCAGCGTCATCTCACGTCTCGCCAATCGCCTGCAACGGCGCTTGATGGCGCAGCAAAACCGCCATTGGGAGTTTGACCTTGAAGAAGGCGTGCTGGATACGGCCCGCCTGACCCGCATTGTCACCGACCCGTTGTCGGCGCTTTCCTTCAAAGAAGAAAGCGACACCGAATTTCGTGATACGGTGGTCACCCTGCTGATTGATAATTCAGGCTCCATGTGTGGTCGCCCCATTTTGATTGCCGCCT
>JAKIUO010000190.1 GCA_021647535.1 Hyphomicrobiaceae bacterium | reverse complement strand
CCCATCTCACCATTAGTGAAGTTACCGACGGTTTTGGTGATCGCGAGAGCAGAGCGGGGCAATTTCTGTTCAAGAATTTCGATATAAGCGAGCAGCGCGGAGAGCAGCTTGGGGCTGTTTCCATGCTTGGCCTGAATGTCTTGTTATTCCTCACCACATTGCCGTTTCTCGCCCTGCAATGGGGCTTTGACTGGAGCGATGTCGCCAGCTGGACCCGCCAGGCGCTGTTTGGTTTTGATTTTGGCGGCCTGCATATTTCCCTGTCGGCTATTTTCATCGCCCTGCTTTTGTTTCTGGCAGGAATTTTCCTGACCCGGATGTTCCAGCGCTGGCTCGACCAGAAAATACTCTCCAAAAGCCGCTCACAAACCGGAGCCGAAGACAGCATAAAAACAGCTGTTGGCTATCTTGGCATTGTCATCTCGGCGCTGATTGCCCTCAGCTATACGGGCATTGGTTTTGGCAATATCGCCATTGTTGCCGGGGCGCTTTCCCTTGGTATCGGCTTTGGCTTGCAGAGCATCGTCAATAATTTTGTTTCCGGCCTCATCTTGCTGGCCGAACGCCCGATTAAGGTGGGCGACTGGATCGGCGTTGCCGGTGAGGAGGGCAATGTGCGGCGCATCTCGGTGCGCTCGACCGAAATCGAAACCTTTGATCGCACCCATATCATCATTCCAAACTCTGAACTGATTTCCGGCAAGGTCAAAAACTGGACCCTGCGTGGACCGTTGGGGCGCGTCACCATCAATATCGGCATTTCCTATGACGCTGACCCGGATGAGGTCAATGATCTATTATTGCGCGTCACCAAAGAGCACCCGGCGGTTCTGGAATATCCCGCCCCTTATGTTGTGCTGGTTGATTTTGGCGAGAGTTCCCTTGATTTCTCCATCCGCGCCTATCTGAGCGATATTACCAGCTCGCTGCGCGTGCGCTCACAGTTGCGCTTTGCCATCTTGCGCGCCCTGCGTAAAGCCCGCATCGAAATTCCCTTCCCGCAATCTGATATTCATCTGCGTGACAAGGACATTTTGACCAAAGCAAACGAGTTACAAGATCAGGAAACTTCCACCTCCATTGGCAAAGCCAGCGATCAGCCCGCCAAAAATACACCGCGTCGCCCCAGACAAAGGAAACGAAGGTCAGCCCCAAACCAAAAACCAGCACAAAAAGCTTAAGCGCTGTTTCAAAAAGCAGGGAAAACTGTATTCTTATACCAACAGCCCTTTATCATAACCCATTCATAACCTTCATTAATGAGGGGCTCCGCCCCTGCGACCCCGCCAAAGGACCTGTCCTTTGGGAACCTGTCCGTTTGGAATAATTGATAATAATTAACCCCAATTATGGATAAGAAAATATGCAAGTCATTGTTTTGAATTAGTTATAATACCAGAATGCAAAATGATTGACTGGTGGTTGTCGCCATCGCCTCCCGGGTTCTTCACCCGGGATCCAGAATGGCAATGAGTTGATATATTGGGAAAATTCTCGTTTGCGGCATGGACCCCGGGTGAAGAACCCGGGCCATTCAATTTTCGAAAGCTTTGCTTCGCAAGCGGGCTGCTGCCCATTATCCGCTTTCTGGCCCGCTTGGGAGACCTCCCAAACCCTCCCTTATTTTATTTTCAAATAGAAAAACAGGAGGTTTGGAGGGTGTCCCTCCAACGGGGTTCGGGGCTGGCCCCGTCGCGCAGCGAGTTTGCGTGAGAATTGAATTGCCCTGGGTGAAGAACCCGGGGAGCGCAGAGAAGATCAGCCTTTTTGATAATCCCCTCCTCACCAACCACAAGAAAAGACAAAAAGAAAAACCGCCCCAATATACGAATAAAAGGGGCGGTTTTGCTGAATCACACTCCGGGTGCCAGTAAATCCAGAAATGCTGATGAAAAACCGTTATCCTAGCAACGCTATTCATCAATCTGCAATTTGAATGTCCATGGCCACCCGGCTATATTTCTATTTTTTTAAGTATAGAAAAGAACTAGCGCTTGTGGCCCAGTTTCATTTTCTTGGCCAGAGAACGACGTTTCTCCGAATAGTTCGGCGCTACCATGGGATAATCATGGGGCAAAGACCATTTCTCACGATATTCTTCTGGAGACATATCGTAATGAGTTTTCAAATGGCGTTTCAGCGATTTGAATTTCTGACCATCTTCCAGACAGATCAAATAGTCTGGTTGAATACTCTTCTTGATGGATACTGCAGGCTTGTATTCCTCTTGTGGAGGCGTGCAGGCTTTGACAGCAGCCGTATTCAGAGCGTCATACACGTCATTTATAATCGTCGGCAATTCTGCTGCGACGACTGTGTTATTACTGACATATGCAGCAACAACATCAGCGGCAAGATGTACGAGCTCAGTCTGTTCCAGGCATTCTTCCATAATTACTCTGCTTTCTTGTTCAATACATGTCCCCAACACCAGCCATTATTATTATTGTGACTGGCCAACCCATTGATCCGCGCATAGTTAAAACAGCTTTTCCCTTCATCGAAACAATCAATGAAAACAAAAAAACCGGTCAAATCCCACAGGATTTATTTAATACGCCACAAACCAAAAGGAACAGGCTGCATATATTTACACAAATCATAATATAAAATCAAGTGATACTACATTTTGACTTCTGCATTTATCCACATTCTCTAATTCCATTTCATTCGGGCCATTTAAATCAAAACTATAGAGCTGAGATTTTCAACATGTAAAATGTTGCCTTAGATATCAGCACTTGTGAATTTACAAGTATCTCACATATTTAGATCTTGAATATCAAGTTATTAAAGCATTGTTTGCTCTTATTGCTATGCGACATATCGACCAAAACCGTCTACAGATTTATAATTGGTTAGTGCTGTCAATCAGTTATTGTCAAAATCTGCCAAATAATGGACGTTTCTATTTTCACATAACTGTGGTCAATACAACACTATTGCATCAGATTGTCGCATGGGGTTACATGGTCAAAACATAAAATTTTTGTCATTATATTTAATTGCCTTGTATTTTACACTAAAATGATCACAAATCAGCTGCACTATATTTAGGACAATTCTAAACTTATTGTCTTTTCAGCCACCCCCCCCAAAAAAAATCCCCTTCGTTTCGGGGTTCCTTTCAAATGCGGTTTCGGGCTACATAGCTGTTTCACCCCCTTTGGCATTTATATGAAAACAAAAAATATGACCAACACCACTCCACAGCCGCCTAAAACCCCGCAAAAAACACAAACCACAACCGTTCATGGTCATATATTGAGTGATGATTATGGCTGGTTACGCGATGGCAACTGGCAAGACGTGCTGAAGGACCCCTCCGTTCTCGCGCCCGATATCCGCAGCCATCTGGAAGCTGAAAATGCCTATAGCGACGCTATTATGGAGCCAACAGAAGCTCTTCAAGCTGATTTATACGAAGAGATGAAAGCCCGGATCAAGGAAGATGACAGCTCTGTACCCAGTGCAGATGGCCCCTATGATTATTACACCCGCGTCATTGAGGGCGAGCAATATCCACTTTTTTGCCGCAAGCCGCGAGACAACGACAACGACAACGAACAGATATATCTTGATGGTAACAAGCAGGCCAAAGGCCATGTCTACCACCAGATCCACGCAGTCTCGCACAGCCCCGACCATAAATTGCTGGCCTGGTCTTATGATACCAAGGGCTCTGGCTACTGCACCTTGTTGATCGAAGAATTTGATGGCGGCAAACGTCTCGACACTGCCATTGAAAACACAGGTGGCGGGGTCTGCTGGTCAGCCGACGCCAAATTCCTGTTCTATGGCAAATATGATGACAATAAGCGTATCCGCTGGATCTACCGCCACGCCCTTGGCACCAGCCCGGATCAGGATGTCATCGTCTATGAAGAGCTCGACAGCGGCTTTTTTCTGGGGCTCGACGAAACCCAGAGCGGGCGTTTCATCCTCATCCATGCTGGCGATCACCAGACCAGCGAAAAATGGCTGATCGACGCAAAAGCCCCCGAACAGGAACCGCTGCTCATTGCCAAACGCGAGGAGGGGCACGAATATTCTGTCGATCATGATGAAAGCAATGACCGTTTGATCATCCTGACCAATTGCGACAAGGCCGAAGACTTCAAGATCATGAGCGCTTTGGTCAACACCCCGGGACGCGACAATTGGCGTGATCTGGTGCCTTATCAGCAAGGTCGACTGGTGCTTGATGTCACCGTTTTCAAAGGCCATATGGTGCGGCTGGAACGCGAAAATGCCCTGCCCCGCATCATCATCACGGCGCTGGACGATGGCAGCGAGCACGCCATAGAATTTGACGAGGAAGCCTATAGCCTTGGCATGTCGGCGGGCTATGAATATGACACAGATATGATCCGCTTCACCTATTCTTCACCAACAACCCCCTCCAAAGTTTTCGACTATAATATGGCAAGCCGCGAGCGCACCCTTCGTAAAACGCAGGAAGTGCCCAGCGGCCACACCCCTGAAGATTATGTCGCGCGGCGTATCATGGCAACGGCCCATGATGGCGAACAGATCCCCATCACCCTGCTTTATGGCAAAGACACAAAGCTGGATGGCTCGGCCCCTGTGCTGCTCTATGGCTATGGCTCCTACGGCATCTCTATTCCGGCGGGTTTTTCCACCAATCGCCTGTCGCTGGTGGATCGCGGTTTCATCTATGCCGTCGCCCATATCCGGGGGGGCGAAGAAAAGGGCCGCAACTGGTATCTGTCTGGCAAAACCACCACCAAGAAAAACACGTTTAAGGATTTCATATCGAGCGCTGAACATCTCATCGCGCAAAAATTCACCAGTAAAGGGCAGATTATCGCTCAGGGCGGCTCGGCGGGCGGCATGTTGATGGGCGTTGTCGCCAACTGGGCACCTGAACTGTTTGGCGGTATTGTCGCCGAAGTGCCATTTGTTGATGTTCTCAATACCATGCTGGACGACACCCTGCCGCTGACCCCGCCAGAATGGAACGAATGGGGCAATCCCATCACCGACAAGCAGGCCTTTGACTATATCGCCTCCTATTCCCCCTATGAGAATGTCAGCGCGCAGGATTACCCCCCCATGCTGGTGCGCTCGGGCATTTCTGATAGCGCCGTGACCTATTGGGAGCCCGCCAAATGGGTGGCCCGTTTGCGCGAACTCAAAACCGATGACAATATTCTCATGCTTAACCTCAATATGGAGGCCGGTCACGGCGGCGCATCCGGGCGCTTTGACTATCTCAAAGAGGTCGCACTGGTGATGGCCTTCGCCCTTGAAGTGAAAAATCTGCAAGGCACAATGTGATGTTTTTCCATGCCGATTGTTTTGACGAAGCAATCGGCA
>JAKIUO010000189.1 GCA_021647535.1 Hyphomicrobiaceae bacterium | reverse complement strand
CCATAGGCGTTAAGTTACGGCCAAACTTGCTTCGCAATCGGGCTGCCGCCCGAACCCGCTTGGGAGGATACCTCCCAAACCCACCCATTTTTGCTCTAAAAATTTAAAAATGAGGGGGATCAGGGGGAACTTCCCCCGAATGGGTTTGGGCGATAGCCCATTCGCGCAGCGAGGCGGCGCTTAACTTAGCGCCTATGGGATTGATCCCCAAACTCATTTTTTCAACCTCGACTGTCCATGCAATAGATGGTTTTAAAAGGCGGCTGGGATTATT
Source organism: Hyphomicrobiaceae bacterium (assembly GCA_021647535.1). GTDB lineage: Bacteria > Pseudomonadota > Alphaproteobacteria > Rhizobiales > JAKIUO01 > JAKIUO01. Next base: position 5,115 of record JAKIUO010000189.1, on the reverse strand, counting down.
TGGACTTGGTGAAAAACGGGTAATAGAGCGCTGAGAACAGTAAAAATGCAGCAATCCATGTGATACCGGAGATCGTATATCCCCATTGCGGGGCAGTGCCAAGGGCACTGACTACTCTGGTGATGGCAGACAGGGTGATCAGAATAAAGATAAGGGTTGTGCCTATATCGGCCTCAAGAGGCTGTCCTGTATGGCCTCGTGTGGCTCTGGTCATGACAGCCAGTATCATTGTGCCAATCATACCGGCACTAAAGGCATGAACGGCGGCTATAAGGGGAATTTCGTCAAAAAGCATGGAAAGTCCGGCAAGGGTGAAGCCGATAGCTATCCAGCCATAGCCAATATGCAGAATGAAAACCAGCGGTTCACGATAACAGCTCCATCCCTGCCATCTTGACAATCTGTAGAGATGAACAATAGCGGTCAAAAGACAAATTATGCCTGTGAGGGGCGTTGGGGGGGCGAAAGCCAGTAAGAAAGCACTTAGTCCAACCATTAGGAAGCCGGTTTTATCGATCTGATCGAGAGGGGCAGGGAGGGGTTCGATTTTGTTGCGGACCATCCAGTTGCGTGTAAAGCTCGGCACGATGCGGCCACCAATCAATGTCACCAGTAAAACCGCAAGGAAAATGGCCGAGTTGGCGATTTGACTGACTGGCAGGGGCGAAAACCAATCCAGTATGCTGAGATGAAAGACAATATTGCTGATCGCCAGTGCTGATATTATGATGACAACCGGCAGGTTTTTCCAATTCTTTCCTGAAAGGATCTCGCGAGCGATCAAAAGAGCAAATGACACCAGGAAAAGGCCGTCTATGCAGGCGACTATAATGTGATATGGCTCGGGTATAATACTGGCAGCGAGCATAACAAGTCGTCCTGCCAGCCAAAGGGTGCTGAGCAGGGCCAATGGAAGGCCTCTGACGGGCAGGCGCCCAGTCCAGTTGGGCACAGCAGTCAAAAGAAACCCAGCTATTGCAGCAGGTAGAAAGCCATAGAGCATTTCATGCATATGCCATTCATGGGGTGTCAGGTAACCAAAACTATAGAAACGCTCTCCCGTGGTCAGATAAAGTAGCCAGACGATCATGGCTACGGCACTCCAGAGACCGGCACCAAGGAAGAAAGGCCGAAACCCCTGTTTGAAGAAGAGGGGACCATTATACATACGACGATTATTGATTCGACTTGCCGAGGAGGGAGGAGCGCTGGCCATTTAATCTAAATCCTTCATGTTTCTTATAAGTATGTTAGGTCAGCCTGTATATATGTTGGGTAAAAGACAAGAAGTTTTGTTCGGGCCAAGTGCCGCAGTTTGTCAGATAAGGTGTTGTTTTTCGCAGTTTGCCCCATATAGGAGGTGTGAAATTTAAATAAAAGGGATTTTATTTAGCTCGTGTTAGAAATAACGTTGATAAAGTGAGGCTGCAGTTCAAATTAGGCTTGACCCTGGGAGGCGCTGCGAGTAGATTGCCAAAACTTACAAGCAAGTCGTAGATTAATCATATGATCAGCAGCCTTTGCAGATCGAGTAAAATCTAAACGGTGCTTTTAAATAAATGAGATGATAAAAACTGGCCGACTCCACTTTGCAAAAAGGCATAGTGAGGATGGTGTGGTTTTGATTTTTGCTATGATGAAATGGTGCGCGCGATAGGAATGTTGTCGTGGTGCGTGTTGGTCTATGGTGAGAATTTGTGATTAAACTTTTGAGGTTGGAAAAGGCACATGCCTACAATACAGCAATTGATTCGCAAACCAAGAAAACGCCCTGTTGCGCGCAATAAAGTGCCTGCAATGGAGGCTTGTCCGCAAAAACGCGGTGTTTGCACGAGGGTTTATACGACAACTCCCAAGAAGCCGAACTCGGCTTTGAGAAAAGTTGCGCGTGTGCGTTTGACGAACGGTTTTGAAGTGACGAGCTATATTCCTGGCGAGGGACATAATCTGCAAGAGCATTCCGTTGTTCTTATACGTGGGGGTCGTGTCAAGGATTTGCCTGGTGTGCGCTATCATATTGTTCGTGGTGTGCTCGATACACAGGGTGTAAGTGATCGTCGTCAGAGGCGTTCGAAATATGGGGCCAAGAGGCCTAAATAAGCCAAGTCGGCTTGCTGCGAATTGTAGTGAGTCGTCTTTGTTTTTGGTAATTGGATCGGTGTTGCAGGAAATATTCGATCATACAGGCAGGAAGATAAGACATGTCCCGTAGGCATAGAGCTCAAAAACGCGATATTATTCCCGATCCTAAATTCGGGGATGTCGTGCTGACTAAATTCATGAATTCCATCATGCTTGACGGCAAGAAGTCAGCGGCGGAAAAAATTGTCTATGGTGCTCTCGATCAGATAGAAGAAAAAGCCAAGCAGGATCCTGTGGCTCTTTTTCATACGGCGCTGGAAAATGTGATGCCATCTGTTGAGGTGCGCTCGCGTCGTGTCGGTGGGGCGACTTATCAGGTGCCGGTGGATGTGCGTACGGAGCGCAAGCAGGCTCTGGCTATTCGCTGGATTATCATAGCGGCGCGCAAGCGCAATGAAAATACAATGGTTGAGCGGCTCTCTGGGGAGTTGCTTGATGCGTCAAATAATCGTGGTACAGCGGTGAAGAAACGCGAAGATACGCATAAGATGGCAGATGCCAACAAAGCATTCTCGCACTATCGCTGGTAGAAAGATTAAAGGTCACGACAATGGCACGCAAAACACCACTTGAAGACTATCGCAATATTGGCATCATGGCCCATATTGATGCGGGCAAAACGACCTGCACAGAGCGGATACTCTACTATACTGGCAAGAGTCATAAAATTGGCGAAGTGCATGACGGCGCTGCGACTATGGATTGGATGGAGCAGGAGCAGGAACGGGGGATTACGATTACCTCTGCGGCAACGACGACGTTCTGGACTGTGGTTGATAAGGATGAGAAGCCACAAGGGCCTGAGCATCGTATTAATATTATTGACACGCCTGGCCATGTGGACTTCACGATTGAGGTTGAGCGTTCCTTGCGTGTGCTTGATGGGGCGGTTGCTCTTCTGGATGCGAATGCGGGTGTTGAGCCTCAGACCGAAACGGTTTGGCGTCAGGCTGACAAATATGAAGTGCCACGCATGATCTTCGTCAATAAGATGGATAAGATTGGCGCTGATTTCTATAATTCCGTACAGATGGTCAGGGATCGTCTGGGTGGAAATGCGCTTGTTCTGCAATTGCCGATTGGCGCTGAAAATGAATTTGCCGGTGTGGTTGATCTTGTCACCATGAAGGCTGTTGTGTGGGACGAAGAGACACTCGGTGCCAAGTTCCATGAGGAAGGTATTCCCGCTGATCTGGTCGATAAAGCCGCTGAATATCGTGAGCAGCTCGTTGAGGCCGCTGTTGAGCTTGATGATGTGGCGATGGAAGCCTATCTGGAAGGTGAAGAGCCTGATGTTGATACGCTTCGTGGGTTGATCCGCAAGGGGACCTGCTCCGCAGCGTTTGTGCCAGTTTTGTGTGGTTCTGCCTTTAAGAATAAGGGTGTGCAGCCCCTGCTTGACGCTGTGGTCTATTATATGCCGTCACCGCTGGATGTTGCGGCGATCAAAGGTACGGATGTGCGCACCGACGAAGATGTTGAGCGCAAAAGTTCAGATGATGAGCCTTTGGCTATGTTGGCCTTTAAGGTCATGGATGACAAATTTGTTGGCACTCTTACCTTCTGCCGGATTTATTCAGGTGTTGTGAGGACAGGGCAAACGCTTTTGAACTCGATCAAGGACCGCAAAGAACGGGTTGGTCGTATGTTGCTCATGCATTCTAATGAGCGTGAAGATATAAAAGAAGCTTATGCCGGTGATATTGTGGCGATTGCCTCTTTGAAAGATGTGACCACAGGCGAAACGCTTTGTGACCCCCTGCATCCGGTTATCCTTGAGCGCATGGAGTTTCCGGCTCCGGTTATTGAGAAGGCCATTGAGCCAAAAACCAAGGCTGATCAGGAAAAAATGGGCATGGCGCTGGTTAAGCTTTCTCGTGAAGACCCGTCTTTTCGGGTTATGACAGACGAGGAGAGTGGCCAGACCATCATTAAGGGCATGGGCGAGCTGCATCTTGATATTATCATTGATCGTATGCGCCGTGAATTTGATGTTGAAGCGAATGTTGGTGCGCCGCAGGTGGCCTATCGCGAGACCATCACTAAAGAAGCTGACGTTGATTATACTCATAAGAAGCAGACGGGTGGTTCAGGGCAGTTCGCGCGTCTGAAGCTTCATATTGAGCCTGGTGAACCGGGTTCTGGATATGTGTTTGAGAGTAAGGTTGTTGGTGGTTCGGTGCCAAAGGAATATATTCCAGGTGTTGAAAAGGGCATTTTGAGCGTTATCAACACCGGTGTTCTTGCTAACTTCCCTCTTTTGGATATCAAGGCCGTTTTGGTTGATGGAGCTTATCATGATGTTGATAGTTCTGTCATGGCTTTTGAATTGGCTGCTCGTGCTGCTTTTAGAGAAGCGGCTCGCAAGGCCTCGCCAAAACTGCTTGAGCCGATCATGAAGGTCGAGGTTGTTTCGCCTGAAGATTATCTTGGTAATATTATGGGTGATCTGAACTCCCGCAGGGGGCAGGTTCAGGGGCAAGAGCAGCGCGGTGTTGCAACGGTTGTGAATGCGCTGGTGCCGCTTGCTAATATGTTTGGCTATGTGGACAATCTGCGCTCTATGTCTCAGGGGCGCGCTCAGTTCACGATGCAGTTTGAGCATTATTCGCAGGTGCCGCAGGCAATTGCCGAAGAAGTAAAAGAAAAATACGCCTGATTTCGAACGAACTGCCTTTAATTGGCAGATGCGAAATCCAGGTGAGATGTAAAGAAAATTTGACAGAAACGCAGGCAATGGAGATCTGAATATGTCCAAAGAGAAATTTGAACGCACGAAGCCACATGCCAATATTGGTACGATTGGCCATGTTGACCACGGCAAGACGACTTTGACAGCGGCGATCACCAAGGTGATGGCTGAAGCCAGTGGCGCGGAAGCGTTTGCCTTTGAAGATATTGATAAGGCTCCTGAAGAAAAAGAGCGTGGCATTACGATTTCGACGGCGCATGTTGAATATGAAACCGATGCGC
>JAKIUO010000188.1 GCA_021647535.1 Hyphomicrobiaceae bacterium | reverse complement strand
TTGGCGGTGGAGACGGGGCTGCAGTTTTGGCTGCGTAATGTCTGCCATTTAAAGGGCGGGATGATCGCCTGGGTGCAGGCTGGTGGGGCTATTGAAAAGGCTGGAAAACGCCATGAGTGAGGCTTCTTCCAGTGTCAAATTTGACGCGAGTGCTCTTAGTGCCTTGAAGGTGGAGGTGGCTGAGGTGCTTGACGCGCAACTGGCAGGGCAATTGAACAGGCTGCCGCTGGAGCGTTTTTGCAGTCGTGGCGGCTGGCCGCTTGAGGTCGCTCTTGGCCGGGTTGAGCTGGTTTATGAGGATGCAGCAAAGCTTGAGGCTTTATTATATGTGTCTTTTACAGAAACCGGTGCCGCCTGTTGTTCGGGAGATGTCTTTGAACACCAGCATTTTGAAGAGCTATTATTGAGGGTCGATAAAGCGGACGGGGTCGGCTCATTTCCTGTTGCGGGCTGAAACGGAGCAGGTCGGGGGAGGGGAAGCAGGCAATTCAATTCTAACGTAGCCTCGCTTCGCGACGGGGCCAGCCCTTTTATACTTTGCGCTATCGCTACGCTATTTGAGCGCTGGACCCCGCTGGAGGGACACCAAACCACCCGCTTTTCTATTTGAAAGTAAAAAAAACAGGGGTTCGGGGAGGCTTTCCCCGAATGGGTGTGGGCGATAGCCCATTCGCGTAGCGAGTTGCCTGAGAATTGAATTGCCCTGGGAGGGGAAGCACTAACAACAACAAAGCAGATCGCCCAAGAAGTCTATGTCGCTTAGGCCTCAAAGACAGGACATATGTGTTTGGTGAAAAGGTGATCTATTGAATTCTGGTTCTTTTTAAATGGCCGGCATGGGTGCGTCCACGTCGTCCATGTTTATCGACGGTGAGGATCCAGGCATCAGAGCCCTTGTTGCGGCGCCAACTCGCACCAGCGGCGACAATCTTGCCACCGGGCAGCGATGACAGGCTATAAATCTGGTCGGATTTGCCCTCAAAAGAACGCCTCCACATAAGTTTGCCATGTTCATTGAGGCGCAGCATCCAGGCGGCGCGCACAGTGATAACGGCCAGGTTTTTGGTCGTTCCACCCGCCAGGGCAATATGGCCATTGGGCAGGGCGATCAGTGCTTCTGTATGATCGTCCCCAGAGCCGCCAAGTTTCTTTTCCCATATTTTCTTGCCAGTAGGATCAAGTTTGGCGATCCAGATATCGCGGCCGGTAATGCTGCCTTTTTCGTGGGCCCATCCGGCAATCGCCAGATTGCCATTGGCCAGCGGGATAATGGCGCGGGCGACATTTTCTGAGGCGCGATAGGTCTTTTCCCATATTTTCTTGCCGTTTTGGTCAAGTTGCAGAACCCAGGAATAGGTGTCGGCCTTTTTGTCGGCCTTGGTGCCGCCAGCTACGGCGATGCGGCCATCGGGGAACACGGCCATGGCGCGCAGCCAGTCGCGGCCACTGGTGCCAAATGTGCGTTCCCATTGGATTTCGCCCTTGCCTGAAAGACAAAAGACCCAACCATCAGCATCACCAACGCCAGAAGATTTGGTGTATCCAGCGACAAGGATGCGCCCTTTGTGATCTACTTTGATGGCGTAAGGAATATCATATTTTTCCCCGCCAAAAGTTTTACTCCAGACAAGCTTACCTTTTTTATCATGGCGCATGATAAGCGCATTGCCTTGATTTTTGGTGCCGCTCTGGCTGATAGATGCGGTGACAAAGCCCCCATCAGGCAAGATCGCGACGGACGTTGCCATATCGCGGGCCTTGCCGCCATAGGTTTTTTGCCAGATCAGCTTGCCATCAGCGCCAAGCCGTAAAAGCAGAATGTCAGCATTGCCATTGCCTTTGGAGCGCGTATAGCCGGCTGAAATGGTACTGCCATCAGGAAAGGCGGCTATGGAAAAACTGGTTTCGCGTTTGTTGCCGCCAAAAAAGCGTTCCCAGCTATCACTGGCTGCACGGCCTTTTTTGCGGTGTGTGGTGGCTAAGGCCCTGCGTCCTGATACTCTTTTGTGAAGAGTTTTGGCGCTCAGGGATCTAGGGCGTTTTATTCTGGAACCGATAAGGTTTTTCGGGGGTGATTTCCGTAATCTATAGTTTTTTCGTGAGCTACGGGTTTTTCGTGAGCGATCAGTTTTTTGCCCAAATTTTTGTTGTTCTGCGCCAAAAGTAAAATGAACCAGATCCCCTTGTTGAGCATATGCAGCATCGCCTAATGCAACAAAGGAAATCAGTGAACATAGGAAAACAGCACCGCTTGCCCCAGAGGCAGCAGAAGGCATGTGCCCGGCCTGGGGACAGTTTTCTAGGGTCCTGAAGCCAGATATTTGTGGCTCTCGTTTCATGCTATCTCCTGAATATGGCCAATATTAACCAACCGGGCAGAAAAAATCAAACAGTGTAATATAATCTAACATCTCTGTTTATCAGCATAATATACCAAAGAAAATAATACATTCCCAACTTGTGGGAAATGTATCCGTCCAGTGTGTGTCCAAAATACGGCATCAGCATGTCTAAGAGGGAGGAATAAAAAAGGCCCTCCCAAAAAAGACTGGTTATGAGTATTTTTTAGCGCTTGAAGCAGGGCTGCGAGGTCGCAAGGTGCCTAGATAGCGGTCAATTTCGTCCGTTGTGCGAATGATCGGGGCGAGGTCACGCTCGTTTTTCGCCAGCCCGATACTGCCCTCGACGCAGGCCAGAATGAAGGTGGCCACAGATTGGGGGTCTATTTCTCCTATAATGTTGCCGGTTTTGATACCGCGTTGCAAAACGCCAACAAGAGCGAGGTGCCATTGATGAAAAATCTGGTTGATATGCAAGCGAAATTCTTCATTGATCGGTGACATTTCCTGAGCCAGGTTGTTGAGCGGACACCCCAGCATCAATATATCCATGCCATAGCACTCTGCCGATTTTTCAAAAGCGTCCTGAATGGCGCTGATCGGGTCGCTGGAATCGTTGAGGGTATCGAGCCATATATCGGTGATTTTGCCATGAATCAGCTCGTCAACAACGGCGATGCCGAGCGCTTGTTTGCTGCTGAAATGGTGGTAGAAAGCGCCTTTGGTGAGGCTGGTTTTGTCAAGAATGGCATCGACACGCATACCCTGAAAACCATGTTTGTGAATTTCCGAGAAGGCAGCCTCCAGCAGTCTCTGGCGAGCGCTGGGCAGTTCTTTGGTTATTGGCGAAAGTTGATCACTCATAGCTCCATTCATGCACCCAATTTCCGCAAGGTTCAATGACATTCGCCTGTCCTGTCAGTTCTAAAAGGAAAACAGGCGCTAATTTGTCGATTTAAGAGGCGTTTTAGCAATGGGAGGGCGCTTATTAAGGGCTCATTACCACTTTTGGGTTATCCTCTGAAAGGTCAGTTTTGTTGTTTTGAGTAGTTATGAGTAATAGAGGTGTGGCATGATAAAAGCCCCTAAAGTCGAGATTGCGACTTTTTTCTATCGAACCGGTCTTTCAAAGACCCAGCGTTCGGCGGTTTCCATCATTTTTTCAATCATTTTATCAGTGCTTTTTTGGGGTGTGCCTTTGGTGGGCAGCGGGCAGGGTATGGCTAATGCGCAGAGTTACCGGGCGCAAACTTACCGGACCAAGCTTCACAGAGCTCCACAAAAAATAGCCTATAATACGCGAACCCGGCGTTCACGCGGTAGAACCCGGCGCTATCGCATGGTGAGAAAACAAAAAAAATCATTCTTTTCCGAGCTGTTTGGCAGTAGCCAGAAAAAACGGCGCTCACCTTCCAACAACACATTGTTTGGTGGTTTTAAACTGCCGGGTTTTTTGAAAAAAAGTCCGGGCGCTCTGAGATCCAGCACTGATCGAAACATGCGGTCTGGTGTCCAGAACGGTCGGGGGCCAAAACGTGTCACTTATGGCAATGGCGTACGGGGCTGGAACTTTGATCAGCCGTCAGCGAGCGGGTTAAGCAAGGCGCGCAGTTTTGGCAAAGGGCGCTACCGCACCATGTGCGTACGGCTTTGTGATGGCTATTACTATCCGGTGAGTTTCAAAACGAGTTCGGGACAGCTTTCCAATGACGAAGCGCGCTGTAATAGCGGCTGCTATGAGGCGCCAACCAAACTTTTCTATTATTCCAATCCAGGTGGTTCGATCGAGAACATGCGTGCGCTCGATGGTCAACGCTACAAGGATCTGGCCAATGCGTTTCGCTATCGCAAGGAATATGTCGCTGATTGCCGCTGCAAGGCGGAACCCTGGTCGCGTCAGGCCCGCGCCCAGCATGAGAGTTGGGCGAATAGTCAACAACAGGCTCAGCTGATCCGGCGGAGGGATGTGAGGCGCTAATGTCTACGTGTGTCCTATTCAGGGCGCGCAACTGGCGGACCACTTTGATTTTGGTAAATTAAGGACAAATTTCAAATATTGGCCATTGAGGTCGGTGTAAGGATGAAAATCCTTGTAATTTCAAAGGGCTTCGACTACATAATTGATGGATAATTACTGATTTTCTGGCTGTTCCTGCTTTGCAAAAAAAAGGCGGAATAGCCATTGTCGTTCTATCAAGAGTGAGTCGTTGGTATGGTGCGTTTCAAAAGATTTATAGGTTTGGCTGGTCTGACAAAAAAAATGACCGGGCTGGTGGTTGTTGTCATTCTGGCAATTGCGGCGGTTGCTTTGTCAGCACCAAGATATGCGCCGGCAAAGGCTGGTTGGCTGGACAAGATTTTCAGTGATTTCAAACCACGGACGAGAAAGCGGGTGCGCAGCTATCGGGCCAGGCCCGTCCTGAAGCGTTCACGCCGAAATCGCCATATACGCACCATTGGCCGTATTGACAGAACACGCCCAAAAGCCAAGCGCAAAAAGTCACGCACCTATCGCATCCCCAGATCGAAGACCCGTCGAAAGGGTGTTTACGGGAAGGGCACTTATCGGACAATGTGCGTGCGCACCTGTGATGGCTTTTTTTTCCCTGTCAGCTTTTCGACCACAAAAGGCCGCATGAAAAAAGACGCCAATCTGTGCGCTTCGCGCTGTGGTGCGGCTCCGGCGCGGCTCTATTATTACGCCAATCCAGGGTCAGATATAAAGGATATGGTGTCCTATAAGGGCAAACAGAAATATAAAAACCTGAAAAACGCCTTCCTGTTCACAAAGAAATTTGTCGCGGATTGTCGCTGTAAACCAGAACCATGGACGAAAGCGTCCAGAAACCAGCACAAGAGCTATGCCTTGCTCGAAGCCAAAGCTTTGAAAAAAATGGCGTTGAACAAGAAGCGGGCCAGTCGGCGACGGGTTTCACAAAGGCGCAAGGCAAGACGCAAATATCGCCGGACTGCCTCGCGCTATGTGCGTAGAATTGGCGCGAAAAAAAGAGCGCGCCGTCGTTCACGTAGATAAGAAGCTCGTGTTTGGTAAGTTTTTGA
>JAKIUO010000187.1 GCA_021647535.1 Hyphomicrobiaceae bacterium | reverse complement strand
TAAGCGTTAGGACGCCCCTTTCGAGGGCTCAACATCGACATCACGCAACAGATTTTGCGCCTCGCGAAGACGCCCCTCATCAACCATGACCCTTTGTTGCAACACCCCAAGCGAACCTTCCATAATGCTCATATTCTGGTCCAGCATAGAAAATGGAATACGGGCTTCACTAAGCAGCGAGCGTACAAAAGAGATGAGCACAACATCATTACTGCGCAATAATTCGATCATAACAAAAGCCTTCTCTCAACTGTCTATATCATTGGTCTGGACAGACACTCTCAATCTTCTCTATATCATGAGCATGAAATGGACTATGCTGCAAAGAAATCTTGATGTACATATTGCCAGAACAGGATCTGCTGTCCATCAAACAGCTTGACCCCAGTGAATTTCAAGGCAAAAGGGAGAGCAAATTTGGGTGTTGTCGTTTCACTCGACAAGGCGCGTAGTCCAGGCCCCGGCCTGAAACCGCTTCTGGACCTTGTTGAAAAAGATATGGACCGGCTCAACAACCTTATTTTGAGCAAGGCCCATTCACATGTGGACATGATCCCCAAGCTGGCCCGCCACCTCATCAGCTCGGGCGGCAAACGCCTGCGCCCTATCCTCACCATCGCCAGTGCGCAAATGTGCGGCTATGATAAGGGCGAGCAGCATATTCCACTGGCCGCTGCTGTCGAGTTCATGCACACCGCTACCCTACTGCATGATGATGTCGTCGATGAAAGCGACATGCGGCGCGGCAAAAAAACGGCGCGGATTTTATGGGGCAATGAAGCCTCGGTGCTGGTAGGTGATTATCTGCTCGGGCAGGCCTTTAAAATGCAGGTCGAGGTTGGCATCATGGATGCGCTGGAAATTCTTGCCAATGCCGCCGCCATCATCGCTGAAGGCGAAGTCATGCAATTGGCCGCCGCCAAAAACATGGATACCACCGAAGACGAATATCTGACCATTATCAAATCCAAAACCGCCGCTTTGTTTGCCGCTGCTGCCGAACTTGGTGCCGTTGTCGCCGATAAAAGCGAACGCGAACGGGCCGCCCTGCGCTCTTATGGTAATAATCTTGGCCTCGCCTTCCAGCTGGTCGATGATGCCCTTGATTATTCCGGTTCAAAAGAACAGCTCGGAAAAAATGTCGGTGATGATTTTCGCGAAGGCAAAATCACCTTGCCCATCGTGCTCTCCTATCGGCGCGGCAATGCCAAAGAGCGCAATTTCTGGAAACGCACTTTGCAGGATGGTGATATAGAGGACGGAGATCTGGAACACGCTGCCGAACTTATTACAAAGCACAAGGCTCTGGAAGACACCCTGAAGCGGGCCCGCCATTATGGCGACATGGCCAAAGATGCCATGGCCATCTTCCCTGACGGCAAACACAAATCAGCGCTGATAGAAACCATCGATTTCTGCGTCGCCCGTGAACATTAGAGCAAACGAACTTCAGCGCTACTAAAAATTGGGATTGTTAAGGGACTGGTCCCTTAACCGCCCGCCGCGCAGGCTATTAACTTAGTTTCGCCGCAACTACCCACCATTCAGGGTAACCTGCTGCCATACGTCTGGCCGCTTCCCCCGCCTCTGCCTCATTCCCATAGAGCCCAAAACAGGTTGCACCCGATCCTGACATGCGGGCCAGAACGCAGTTTTTATCCTGTGAAATCGCCTTGAGCACATCTGCAATGATTGGAGCGGTCGCGATTGCCGGGGCCTGCAAATCATTTCGCTGCGTGGTCAGCCAGTCAAGGACTGATTTAGCGTTTGTAAAAGATGTAAGATCAGGCATCTTTGTCTTATTATCTGCGGACAGAACGGGTGCATTCAGCTGGTTAAAAATCGCTCCGGTTGGCACGTTTACGTGCGGATTAACCAGCACACAGGCAAGAGCTGGAAAGTCAGGCACGGGCTGACAGGTCTCGCCAATGCTGCTGACCCACTGGGCTGCGGGCATCAGACACATCGGTACATCAGCCCCAAGCTGCAAGGCTATCTGGCGCAAGGTTTGAGGCGCAAGTGGATCGTCATTCATCTCTTGCAAAAGGTTGAGCGCGGTGGCGGCATCGCTGGAGCCTCCGCCTATTCCCGAGGCAATAGGCAGGTTTTTTGTCAGGCACAACCGCCCCGAAAGGCTAAAATCAGTGTGTTGCTCGTAGAGATGCAGCGCCGTTAGAACCAGATTATCATCGGCACATTGGGAAGCTGTGGCCAACTCAGCGGCGAAAGGCCCGGCCAGCTCAAATTGCACGTCTGGTGTCTCTGCTGGCGGCTCACCCGTCCCAAACGGCTCAAATGACAGGCGATCACCAAAATCGGCAAAGGCCACAAGCCCAGAGAGCTCGTGATAACCATCGCTCCGCTTGCCCGCTATGCAAAGAGAAAGGTTGATCTTGGCGCGCGCCAACAAAGCCACGCTTTGCTGACGGTATTTCTTTTCATGGAGCGGGTCAGACAATCCCCCTCACCGCAAGGGGGGAATGAGCAGTCGCAGGCCCGGCTTGATGCGGTTGCCCTTAAGCAACTTGCGCTTATTGGCCTGCAGCAGCTTTTCATGAAAACGGCCATTACCATAATAACGCTTGGAAATGGTCCACAGGCTCTCGCCACTGCGCACAACATGAACACGCGCATTTTTATCGACTGCTTTTTTCAACTTGAGCTGACTGGCCGGACTTCCTGGACCAACGGCCAATGCACGAGGCTTGGGAGGATTTTTCAGACCGTTTTTGAGCTTTTCCCTGATCTTGATGGCGTCGGCTTTTTCAGGCTCCAACGTCAAGGACTGCTTCCACTGGAACTGTGCCTCAAGCTTGCGACCAACACGCCAATAGGCATCTCCCAGATGATCATTGATCACTGGATCATCCGGCTTGATTTCTACGGCACGCTCTAGTTCAATCGCGGCCTCTTTATAATTCTGCAAACGAAAATGCGCCCAGCCCAGACTGTCGACAAAATAACCATCATCGGGCTTCAATTCCACGGCGCGACGAATAAAGCGCATGGCCTTTTTCAGATAAAGCCCCTGATCCACCCAGCTATAGCCCAGATAGTTTAAGACCAGTGCCTGATTACGATCAAGCTCGTGGGCGCGCAGCAGATCCTTTTCAGCACTCGCCCAGTCTTTCAGACGCTCATAGCAGACGCCGCGCGAATAGTAATATTTCCAATGAAACCGAGCCGAAGCTGGCAGCAGGTTAATGGCTTTGGTATAATAAAAAACCGCTTCCTTGAAACGCTTGTGAGCTCGCAGAATATTGCCTTGTGCTTCGGCGGCAGTGATATCATTGGGATAAGCAGCAATCAGCTCGTCAAGACTGTCTTTGGCCTCATCTACTCTTTCCAGAGAGTTGAGATTAAAAGCTCTGTGCACGGTAGCTCCCGGCCATAGGGGCGAGTCTTTGCCAATCTTGTCATAAATACGGTTGGCCTGCTCATAATGCTTGCTCTCTTCATAGGCTTCAGCCAGCGCCATGCTGGCCAAAGGCAGATCAGGGCGCAGCCTCAAGCCCGCCTGCAGGTAGATCATGCCAAGGTCAACCCCGCCATCACCCGTCAAGGCGTCCCCAATACCATAATAAAGCTCAGCCAATCCTTCTCTGGGAGTTGAGGCGACTAAACTTAGCTTTTCACCTTTCTCCAATCTGCTTTGCAGATCAATAACAAGAGGATGGTCGCCATTATTGCTAATATGGTTTGCAATGAGTTTCAGCGCTTTTTTTGAAGCCCCGGTTGCTGAGAGATGGCGCACATAAGCCTCCATCAAGCGCAAGGAACGCGGGTCTTTTTTGAACATTCGTTTATAAGTCTGGCGCGCCAGCGTATGACGACCGGCCTGATCAGCAATCATGGCGCGGTGATAGTCCTGATAGTATTTTGACCAGCTCATAACAGTCAGGCGATTGAGATTATTAAGGGCTTTTTGATTACTTCCCTTGGCCTCATACAACCAGGATTCAACGAGAATGCCGATCATTTTTCCAAGTGGAGAACGGCGCTCGGCGCGCGAAAACAGTGTTTCGGCCTCCGTAAAATCATCTTTGATGACGGCCTCCAACCCAAGCACCATATGAGAAAATCGTTGTTTTTTACCTTTTTTGATCAGTTCATTGGCTAATTTGATACTTCGCTGCCAATTCCCGCGCGCCAGCTGCAGTACAAATGTCTGCTCAAGCAGAACATCGCTCTCAGGATCAATTTCCAGAGCCTTGGCGAAATAGCGGGCGGCGGCATCATGATCGCGCTGACCACGCGCCACCTGTCCGGCCAGGTAATTGCCAAGCAATGACCCTTTTGGAGCACCTGGTTTCCGGATCAACCGAATACCATAATTGCGTTTTGGGTACGTTTTGACCTTTATTGGGTCTTCTATTGGTTCTTCACGAACAGTTTTTTTGCTGTCAACTTGCTCTGTTGCACTCTTGTCCCCCTGTTTGCCAAGCTGTGGGGCGGGCGTTTCACTGACTGGCTTTGCGGCAGCAGGCTCCATAGAAGCTGGTTCTGCGACAACCGGTTTTTGCACAGACTGTTCCGTTTTGGGAGTTTCCACCTTAACCGGCACAGGCTTGTCTTGGCTTTCCACATTATCAGCAGGAACTATCTGTTTGGTCGCAGGCAAGGCTTTTTCACTTTGTACAGCGTCAATTTTTGCAGGCTGGACAGCTGGCGCACTTTTTTCTTTTTCAGGCTGGACGGCCGGCGCAGTCTTTTCGCCTTGTTGGGCAGCGTCAACGGCCTGAGCGCCCTGTTCTTGGGCGTCTTGCGCCTTCGCGCCTTGTCCCCCTGCGCCTGGCAAGAAGGTCAGACCCAAAACCGCTCCCGCCAAAGCAGAAACAAACAAAGAGTGGTCGCCGATTTTAAAAATTCTCATCTGTGTCCTGCATCCTGTCATGCGATTTGTGCGCTTTTAGAATAAAAGTGCCTGCAATATATTGCCACAAACTGATCTGAAATGGGTACGAGTGCACCCCATACGAAGCGGGCACCAATAGCTATGCCATTTTCATGCCTTTTATAATACCCCCCATATCACCGGCTGGCTGAGCACCAAGCCTTGATCAGAAATATCATAAACAGTTCAAAAATACTATATTTTTGAGCTATTGAGCAACTATGTCGCTAATATTTCCTGTCATTTAAGGCTCAAACCCTACATATCCACATAATTAGGGCCACCTTTGGGCGGAACCTGCCAAACTATATTATCTGCCGGGTCTTTGAGATCACACATTTTGCAATGCATAATACCAATCGCCTCCCGGGGTTTTCACCCAGGGCCATTCAATTCTCAGGCAACTCGCTTCGCGAATGGGCTATCGCCCACACCCATTCGGGGAAAGCCTCCCCGAACCCCTGCTTTTTTTACTTTCAGATAGAAAAACGGGTGGTCTGGTGACCC
>JAKIUO010000186.1 GCA_021647535.1 Hyphomicrobiaceae bacterium | reverse complement strand
TCGGTCATGGCGGTGTGAGGTTTCGTTGGGGGTGTCAGGTCTTGTGTAAGCACCAAAATCATACGACATTACAACAGCTTGATCCACACCCGCCAACCAAATCAGGTTGCTTCATGAATAATTGGGGCTAGCTATTCGCAATATTTGTGCTCCTTCGCATATGCGCCCCGGAAAGCTTTTGAGAAAGGCTCCAATGGAAAATCTGCAATTTGAAATCGTCGACGTGTTTACCTCCTCGCGCTTTAGCGGCAATGGTCTGGCCGTCATCAAAAATGGCGAGGCGTTAAGCGACCAGCAGATGCAGGCCATTGCCCGCGAATTCAACCTGTCGGAAACCGTTTTTATTCTGTCCCCCGAGAACAAGGCTCATTCGGCCAATATACGCATTTTCACGCCTGCCGAAGAGTTGCCCTTTGCTGGCCATCCAACCGTTGGAGCCGCAGTGGTCGTGGCGCTTACTCAGTTGGGTCAGGGCGATGACATCCCCAGTCATGAAGATGCGATTGTCATTCTTGAAGAAGGCATCGGCACCATTCGCGCGGGCGTCAGCTTTCGCACAGGTAAAGCGCCCTTTGCGGAGTTTGATCTGCCCCGACTGCCTGTCGAAATTGACAATCTGCCCACCAATGACGAACTCTCCATGGTGCTGGGCCTGTCAAGCACCGAAATCGGCTTTGAAAACCACCAACCCAGTTGCTTTGAAGCGGGTATGCCGTTTGTTTTCGTACCGGTACGCGATCTCGAAGTCATTGGCGAAGCAGTCGCCAACGCCGCCGCCATGGAAAAACTCCTTGGAAACAAACGCCGCGAAGTCTTTCTCTATTGCCGCGAAACCGTCAAGAATGACAGCTCTTTTCATGCCCGCATGTTTGCCCCGCTGCTCGGCATCAATGAAGACCCGGCCACCGGTGCCGCCGTCGCCGCTTTTGGTGGCGTCGTCATGAAATATGATCAACCGGCCAGAGGCACCAAAAATTATATCATTGAGCAGGGCATTGAAATGGGACGCCCCAGCGAAATTCACCTGGAACTCATCATCAATGACGCTTTGAAAAATGTCCGCATTGGTGGTCATGTGGTCAAAGTGGCCTCGGGAACGCTAGAGGTTTAGAGCGCTTGCTGCATTAGAGCATTTCGCGTTCACTCGCAATCATAGCCGGCGGCTTTGAAATAATTTCTGCACTCAGTGCTTTTGTACAGATCACAGATTGAGAAGTGGCTCGGTTTGTTTGTACAGTCTGATCTGGTTTTATAAGTGGGTTCTGGCCTTTTTCATGCTGCGACCGGGATGGGTTGCGGCGGGTTGAAGTAAAACTGATCCGGGGTTTGTCGGTCAAGCGATGAATGGGGTCTTTTCTCATTGTAGAATTTCAGATATTTGCCGATGGCAGCTCGCGCTTGCGGCACGTTTTCGTAGGCATGCAGATAGACTTCCTCATATTTTATGGTGCGCCACAAACGCTCAACAAAAACATTATCGCGCCAGGCTCCTTTGCCATCCATCGATATTTTAATCCCGGCATTTTTCAGCACGTCCGTGAAGGCAATGCTGGTGAACTGGCTTCCCTGATCCTTTGCCCGGCAGTTGATTGCAGAGCAATCAATGAGAGGGAGTGTTGAAAATCTCCGGCTTGCCATATCGAAACAACGCCTCCTTGAGGGCGGCGATGCAAAAAGCGGTCCTTTCCTCATTTGGGAAAGGACCGCTTTGCTTTTTTGTCGCTATAGACGGCACCAATTGGTACTACAAATAGCGGAAACTTGTTGCGTGATCAGTAAAGGTCGTAGCGCAGGCCAATTTTGAACTCGTGGGCCAACATATCCTCAAGATCAATGGAGCCACTACCGGAGGTCGCTGCAATGGCCCCAACTCCTGGATGGCTATAGTTGAAAATGGTAGAGGCATCGCCCAGGTAGCTCAGCTTATAGCCCAGATCAAGAAATAGGCCCCGGCGCATATTGATACTGACACCAGTGACAAAGTTCGCCGCAAATGAATTGCTTGTTGTGCTGCTTGACGCAAAGCTGCCAACTTCATTGGTGAGATCGCCATTCAGATCGGTCACATAGCTGCTCCCCTTGAGGGTCAGATTATGTGTCGCCCAGCCGATGCCACCGCCAAGATAGGGCGAAAACTGTTGGCGGGGACGAAAATCATAAATCACACTGGCCATCACGGAAAGCGTATTGAGTTGCAGTGAATTGGCGCCAAGATTTACCAGTCCAGGTGCTGTTGTTGGGCTGCCAGTATTAAATTTGGTGTCAGCATCGTGACGATATTCAAGGTCAATGCCAAGACGGATATTGGGGGTGGCGTAGCGGCCAAAGCCGATACTACCCGAAAAGATTTGATCTATGCCAAGACCATTAACAGCAAAATTGCCATCTGTTGAACGGCCCTTGCCATTCATATCTCCAAATCCACCAAATCCGATATCGCCACGGATAAACCATTCGGCATTCTGCTGAAAGGCGATTGCATCCGGGATGATAACTTCTTCGCTGATGACGGGATCTTTAAGACCACCGGCTGACGGCGCATAAATATCGGCGGCTATGGCGGAGGAGCTTGTGCCAGCAGCGACGAGTAGGCCACTAGCAAAAATTGCAGCGCGTATATACATATTCAGCTATTCCTTCATACTACATAGGCGAGCGGTTCAACTGGACCAGCTCACCTGACAGACAGATCGCAAAAATGCAGACAAATCT
This sequence comes from Hyphomicrobiaceae bacterium, assembly GCA_021647535.1. GTDB lineage: Bacteria > Pseudomonadota > Alphaproteobacteria > Rhizobiales > JAKIUO01 > JAKIUO01. Next base: position 2,695 of record JAKIUO010000186.1, on the reverse strand, counting down.
GAACGAGTGTTGGTACGAGATACATGTTTCAATATGAGACGATGCCAGTTTTTGTTTAACAGGCGCTTAATCACGTCTGTTTGAAGGAATTTTGTTGTTTGAAAACATTATCGAGAGATGCGCATGGAGTTGCGCAGAGCAGTGCTGCGCGGCGTTGCCAGAGGGCGGTACCCGGCTGGAACTGTACCATTGGTTGGCAGATTCGATGATAGCTGGCGACTTTGCAGCGCATATCTCCGGGCTTCATCAGGTGAGGCGATCAAGGCTTGAATGACTTTTGGCCCTGTGGGAGTTTCCATGATTTCCGGGACGAAGGTTTTGTAGGGGGGGCAGATTTCTGTTGAACCGAATTTGATATTTTGCGGGGAAAAGGCAGCGTTGACGAGATAGCGTTTTTCACAGACATCAATCTTGGGTGGAATATTGCTCACGGCGAAGGCGTCATAGCCTTTTTTGAGGTCACGCCAGAAGGGGGCCCAGCGGTGGCCTGAATATTTTTGCATGTTTTCATCGGTCATGCGAAAGGGCAGGGCCTGCACCTGGAAGGCCCGTTGCCCGCCGCGAAAGGCTTCGCGGGCCAGCGCGTAGATTTCTTCAATGAGCACGTTGGTCATGGCGTAGCACCCGGCTGATCTGCAATTCCCATGGACCATCAGATAGTTGCCAGTCCGCCGATAGGCTTTATCAAGGCTGTTCGGATAGCCAAGGTTAAAGGACAGGTGATAGCTTGATTTGGGGTTCATCTGGTGCGCAGCGACAGTGTAAAAGCCCTCTGGAGCCTGTTTGTCCCCCTGTTTGAGCTTGGGTCCAAGCTTACCGGACCATTTGCAGATCGGATAGGTTTTGAGCAGGGCATAGCGTCCATCATCGCGCTGCTTCCAGATTTCAAGCTGCGATTCCATCTTGAAAATGCGAATGAAGATAGGACTGTTGGCTTTTAACCCCATGCGCTGCATGAGCCCCTGGGTTTGATAGGGAATGGGCGCATTGGCAACACTTGGTGCTCCGCCGCCACAAGCTGTAAGGGCAACAGTCCCCAGCAAGAGCAGGGTTGCAGTCATAAAGCGCTGAAGCAAACTCATTCACAAATCCACACTTATCAAGTTTCAAAATCAAAGACGGACCCACACAAGGCCGACCAATGAATAACGCCAAAAACAATTCGAATGCGGGAAATGGCCGCTCTCGAAATGATTGTTTTCAAAATCTTCTCGCACTGGTGAAAAGAGAAGAAGTCTTATCTATTTACTATAGCTCATCACAGACTATTTTTCACCTGTCAGATTTGTCTATTGTCAATAAAACCTTAAGCAGTTGGCTAAAATGGGGCGATACAGCATTTTATTGTGCTCAACCCTTCTTGCAAAGGTGAGATCAAAGCGCTTTATTGCTGTTTTTTTCTTTATCTATGAGTGCTGATAACATCTTGAATTCGAGAGAAAAATCACGCATATATCTTCGAGAAAAAAAGACAGATGGTTTCACACTTGGGCGTGAGAGCAAGGTCGTGACTTTTTAGCTTCGTAAAAGGGCAAGAGGAGACGTGGATTTGGCGGCTCAAACGACAACACAGGTGACAATCATTGGCGGCTCGGGATTTGTCGGGCGCTATGTGGTCAGATTGCTGGCCCAAAAGGGTTGGCGCATCAAGATTGCCTGCCGCAACCCCGAATTGGCCGGGTTCCTGCAGCCACTTGGCGGGGTGGGACAGATTAGCTCCGTACGCGCCAATATACGCGATGCCCCCTCCATTCGGGCTGCCATCAAAGGCGCCGACGCCATTGTCAATCTGGCGGGTATTCTTTCGCCAAATGGCGCTCAAAGTTTTGATGAGGTGCATGTCGAAGGGGCGCGCCGCGTTACAGAAGCTGCCAAAACCTATGAAATTTGTAATTTTGTGCATGTCTCAGCCCTTGGAGCCAATCCGGCTTCCAAATCCCGCTATGCGCGCAGCAAGGCGATGGCGGAGGCCAAAACAATCGAGATTTGTCCAAAGGCCGTCATCTTGCGTCCTTCATTGATTTTTGGCGAAGAGGATGAGTTCTTCAACCGCTTTGCCTCTATGGCGCGCACCTCGCCTATGTTGCCAGCCATTGGCTCTGGGCGCAGTAAATTTCAACCGGTTTATGTCGGGGATGTGGCACGGGCCATAGTCGCAGCGCTTGAAGGGCGTGCGGTCTCTGGTGCAACCTACGAACTTGGTGGCCCGGATATTTACAGGCTCAAAGAGTTGCTGCACATGACCCAGAAGTATAGTGGCCGAAAGCCGCGCACATTTCCCATTCCCTTTGGCCTCGCCATGCTCAATGGTGCCATCCTGCAAATGTTGCCAGGGAAGATTTTAACGATGGATCAGGTGCGCCTGCTGCGTGATGATAGTGTTGTTAGCCAAAAGGCACAGCGTGCAAACCTGACCCTTGAAGCTTTGGGGATCACCCCGACTAATATCGACGCTGTGGTGCCGGTTTATCTGGAAAAATACCGCCGCAAAGGCATGTATGAGCATTATCAGGGCTGAGTGATTATTGGCGCTATTTTACTGCGCAAGTGGGGCCAGCCCTTTTATGTTTTGCGCTACCGCTACGCTATTTGAGCGCTGGCCCCCGTTGGAGGAGCCCCTCCAGACCACCCGTTTTTCTATCATCAAATTCAAAAAAGTAAGGGGCTTGGGGAAATCGTTCCCCAAGCGGGCCAG
>JAKIUO010000185.1 GCA_021647535.1 Hyphomicrobiaceae bacterium | reverse complement strand
CGCAAAATTCTGGATGGATTCACTCGACACCACCTGATCATTGGCGGCCGACAATATCAGCACTGGCACCTTGATACGCCCTGGAAAATTTCTGGCCGACACCTCTCCCATGGAGCGAAAAGCGGCGTAAAGCCAGCCATTTGTCGGAGATCCAGAGCCCAGCTCAGGTGCCGCGTCAAGCACTTTTTTGAAACGCTCGAAACGCACCCTGTCAGAAGTCAGCCGGTTCTCATCAAAACTATTTTCTTCTTCAGCAACATCACTGCCCCCTGGCACATAGGCGTCGGAAAAACCGGCCAGCGAGGCCGCTTCCACATAGAGGCGCGCCATCCCTTCCGATACAGGCAAATTCTCAAGCTTGAGCATAGGAGACACCATCACCACACGCTCGAACTGACAACTTTCATAGGCCGTATTGCGCAATAATATATTAGCCCCCATAGAGTGGGCCAAGGCGAAAAAGGGTGCCGGGCAATCTGGCAACAAAACCTGTTTGACAAAACTCATCAGGTCATCATCATATTCGGTAAAATCAGTGATATGACCTTTGCGCGGATTGGCCAGTTCGCGATCTGATCCCCCCTGCCCGCGCCAGTCAAAGGTCGCCACCGTAAACCCACGACGACGCAGATCCGATATGGTTTCGCTGTATTTCTCGATATATTCGCCGCGCCCCGATAAAATACAAACCGTGCCAAAGCGATGCTCACTGGTGCCACGCCACAAGGCATAGCGCAGAGCAACACCTCCACGGCTGGAAATAAAGCCAACCTTGCCATCCGTCGGAATCGGATTCTCGGGAACAGCAACAAGCTCGGCGCGACGAGGTTTTACCGGCTTTTCAAATTTCGACACCTGCGTCCCAAACAGACTATTCAAGTCCAGTCCCATGCCAGTTTCCACCCATTTGTCACCCGACTACCAATGCCGCTCTTTATCTGACGCGTGGCACAAGCCCTGTCAACTTCCAGTCAAAATTCTGAAATTCCATTATAGCGACCACATCAGAACCCTCTGTTGCTGGATCTTTAGCGACCCCGAGTTCCATGGCTCCAAGTCCGGTATAGGCAAAGCGTTTAATATTGCCAAGGCCATAAGATGGTTTGGCTGGTTTATCCTCTTCCATCTCGGGGGCGGGATCAGATTTCCCCATACCGCCCATGACGCCGCCAATCTTGTCACCGGCCAATTCGCGCACCTTTTTATTGCCAAGCAAACCGCCAAGCATCCCACCAATGCCTTTTTGGGAATCGCCGCCCAGCAGGCCGCCCAGCAAACCACCGCCGCCAGAATTGCCGCTACCGCCGCCGGTCAATGCGCCAAGGCCTCCAAGTTTCCCGACCTGTTTAGAGACGATTTTTTTAACCGCACTCGACACATCGCCGCCATGCGCCATGACCTGCGACAGGCCTTTTGGCGTCACCACGGTTTTCATGGCCATATCAATAATCTGTGGCATAAATTGTCGCTTGAGCTGTGGCATCATCGCGCCTGCCAGGCCTTTGCCGCCCATTTTGCCGATAGATTTTTCAACTTCACTGGCCACAACCGGGCGCAAGGAAGCCCTCATGCTATCCCAGTTGATTTTATCGCGCAAAACGCTTACATCAGCCGATTTCATACCTGAATAGATCTGATAGGCAGAAAAAGCGGGCCAGGCAACCCAGCCCCCGACAAACACTGCAACAGCAAGAAACAGGATCCGAAGCATATTATGACCTTCCCGGTAAGTTAAATCGTCAAATTCATTTTCCTCACCATAGTCATCCAAATCACTTTAGGCAAATTGATTTAAAACCAATTTGTACAAAGCCTAGTTTGATAAAATCCAAACCTGGCACGACCGCCCTGCGCCTGTGATCAACTAAAAAGGGCCTTGAGCTGCTCTTCATCAATCAGCTCACTTGCCCCGCTTACCGCAGCTGGCTGAGTGTTCTTGGCCAGCGGCTCGGCCCTGTCCTCAGCGCTCTTCTCAGCTATAGGCGGCGCGGGCGGCACTTGCTCTTTTGCGGACATCGGCTCGTTTTCGACTATGTCGCTATCTGTCAGCTCGATGGGGGCTTCCGGCTCAATCGGGTCAAAACAGTCTTCCCCAAGCAAAGCATCAATACTTTCCTGTGCCAAAGCCTTGTCGTCTTTTTGTGGTCCGTTCAAAAGATGGGCATCCGGGCGATTATCCACCAACGCCTCTCCTGCGGGAAAATCATGGCCAGCAGGAAGGTCATGCCCACCAGGAAGGTCAGGGCCCTGTTCTTCATCGCCAAGCCCCCAAATATCAACCATGGACGTGATGCGCGCCTCAAGATATTGCAGAACCCGCACGACTTTTGTGGTGCGCTGACCGGTCAGGTCCTGGAAAGAACAGGCCATATAAATCTCGGTGGCGTTATTGTCTATTTCTTCGCAGGCCGCTTCATCAATACCGTTTTCGCGCAACCGCCAGGCCACTTCCTGTATTTTTTCAGCCGCCTGCAAAATGTCGTTGGTGGCTTTTTCCGTGGACTGTACAATGGCGTCCATCTCGCCACTGGCCACCGACAGATGATCATCCTCGCCATCAGTACGCATGGCGGAAATCTCGGCCCGGGTTTTGGCGATGGCCTTGGCCATTTCAAGTATATCCATACGAACAGGATCATTCATCTGCTGGACCTCGCGGGTCATGACGGCATCATGCAGTTTTTCCACAGCCTGCAATATGCGGTCCGTATCTCCCCCCGCCAGGCCCTGATCCACGTGCCCTTCATTCGACAGAGCCTCACCAGGGATCGCCACCCCGCCATTTCGGCGCAGATATTCGTCAAGGAAATCACGTCCCCGCCCGGTCTGCAACAGGGCCGTCTCCAGCGCCTGATATTCGCGCGGGTCCAACTGATCACTCTTAAATCTATCGCTCGATGCAATTGCCCTGTTGGTTTTGCTCATAACACCCCCTATCAATAAGCCTCAATATCCCGGGCGTCCTCGCCTTGCCCCTCGACAAGAGCAGAGCAAAGGACGCTACAACCTATAGTCGTTATGCCAAATCGGCGTTAATCAAAAATTAACAGGCCCCGTTTCCATTTATGAAAAATCAGTCCCCAGCTCAAACCACAACTCTTGCCCTGCGTTTGGCGAGTTTTTATGGAGCGATTTTTCTGCTGATCGGCATTTTCATGCCATTTTTTCCGGTCTGGTTAAAATCAAGACAGCTGGGCGAGGTCGAAATCAGCATCATCCTCGCCGCCCCTTTGCTCAGCCGTATTTTGTTCACGCCGCTGATCTCTTTTTTCGCTGATCATCTGGGCGAGCGACGACGCGTTCTGATCGGGCTGAGCTGGGGATCGTTTATCGCCTTGCTGGCTTTCATTCCAACACAAGGCTTCTGGCCGCTTTTGTTCATTGCGATCAGCTTTGGCATTTTCTGGACCTCAATCATGCCACTGACCGAAGCCATCGCCATGACGCAGGTGCGTGAGCAAGGGCTTGATTATGGTCGCATTCGCTTATGGGGGTCCCTGTCTTTTATTGCCGCCACTCTTGTGGCGGGTCTGTTCGTCGATCTTTGGGGAGAGGCCAGCATCCTTTACATGATGCTGGCGGCCATGGCGACGACCATCCTTGCCGCTTATGCCCTGCCCTTTGAGATCCGCAAAAAACAGCTGGCAGACACCACGCCGCTACCCCCTATCCACTGGCGCGATGCGTTAAAGCTGATGCACTCAAAGCTCTTCATCCTGTTCCTGCTGACCTCGGCGGGCATCCAGGCCACCCACGCCGTCTATTACAGTTTTGGCACCCTGCACTGGCAAAGCCTGCATATGGCCGCTGGGCTAATCGGTGCCTTATGGGCGGTTGGCGTGCTTGCCGAAGTGACATTGTTCGCCTGGTCCAATGCGGTGATCAAGCGTCTTGGGCCAACCCGTCTGCTGATCCTTGCCGCTCTGGGGGCCGTTGTGCGCTGGACCCTGACCGCTTTTGATCCCCCACTCGCTCTGTTGTTTTTGGTGCAGGTTCTACATGCGGCAAGCTTTGGCGCGGCGCATCTCGGGGCCATTCACTTCATTGCCCAAGCCGTCCCCGAACAATATTCAGCTACCGGGCAGGGGCTCTATGCCGCCTTTGCCATGGGCATCATCATGGGGCTTATGACCAGCATATCAGGGACGCTCTATGCCGGTTTGGGGGGCCAAGCCTATCTCGTCATGGCACTGCTTGGTGCGCTCTCGCTGGTCGGAGCGCTGGTGCTGGACCGGCTGTGGAAAGACGAGCCGATACTGGCGCAAGGGGGAAAGTAACGCAGGGTCATTCAATTCTCAGGCAACTCGCTTCGCGAATGGGCTATCGCCCACACCCATTCGGGGAAAGCCTCCCCGAACCCCTGCTTTTTTACTTTCAAATAGAAAAACGGGGGGGGGGGCCTCCAGCGGGGTCCAGCGCTCAAATAACGTAGCGGTAGCGCAAAATATAAAAGGGCTGGCCCCGTCGCGCAGCGAGTTTGCGTGAGAATTGGATTTCCTCATTCCCAAGCTCGGCTTGGGAATGCATGTCAAGACGCTCTGCGTCGCGGTTCAGGCTGATTTGCATCCGCTTTCGGGACGCAGAGCGTCCCTAGCTTGGGAACCAGAATTGCCTTGGGATCGGCTCTTGATTTCTATGGTAAGATCTTGCGCTCTGCTGCTGACAGATTATTGCGGGAAATCGGCCTCAACTGAACATCTGTGCGATTGGGATACTCGTTGGTTGTCACCTTATATAAACCTCGCACCCGTAAAACAGCGGACTTGGCATAGCGCTTGTCATAAACGCAGGAAATATCGTTGTCAGGGTGATCTGTGCGCGAACCGGGATAGAGCACGATATTGACTTCCCGACTATTCTTGCCATCACCGATTTTTATGAAATACTCGATACCATATCCCATGGGAAGCTGTCCCCAGGAGCCAAACCGACACCCGACATTATAGCGTCTTGTGTCTCCCTCTGTGCGGGTCATGACCTGATAGCGTTTCTTGTTGTCGAGCACCACCTTGACATCAAGATAGACCTGTTTGCGCTTGGCCAGTGCCAGAAAATCATCGCCTTTTTTCTGAAACAATGACCTTGTGGCACTCTTTTCTTTCGTCACCCGTTTGTCCACTTCAGCAGTAAACACTTCCAGGGCAAAGGTAGGCGGTGCAAAAACTGTCGATGACAAGACAAAACAGCCTGCAAAGAGCATTAAGGCATAGGGGGTCAACTTTTTCCTGATCACGACAAACTCTCCTGTTTTCATTTTCGATAAGTGGGCCATTTACTCATATTTCCAGATATAGCCCCGATATTTGGCAAAAAACGATTTTATAGATCCCCACCAACCCGTTTTTTCCGGCGGTTTAGCCGTGCTCTCTTCTGGCGCAGGGCTTGGCTCTGGCGCAGGGCTCGGCTCTGGCGCAGGGCTCGGCTCTGGCGCAGGGCTCGGCTCTGGCGCAGGGCTCGGCTCTGGCGCAGGGCTCGGCTCTGGCGCAGGGCTCGGCTCTG
>JAKIUO010000184.1 GCA_021647535.1 Hyphomicrobiaceae bacterium | reverse complement strand
GCCCCGTATATATCTTATCATTGCATTGCCTCAAAAGCCGCTGTGCGGCTTGTCTTCGCCAGCCAATTCTTCTCTCTGCGAGGCTTGGCATCTTTGCAGATGGCATTGGGGACTTGTCCCCAAACCCCAGTTTCAAAATGGGTTTTCAAAGGGCGCTTGTATAATAGATGACGATATGGCGCTTGGTTGCTCTACTCAAATTCCATCGCCCGAAAAACAGCTCCGGCGTTGCGTTTGGCCAGTTGGCGAAAGGTTGGCAGGTGGCGATAGGGGGACTGGTCGATCAGATAGGCTTCTTTCAGACCACCGCCATTTTCAATCAGCTCAGCGACCTTGCCGCGCAGATATTTGAGATAGCCAATTGTGTATTTGCGGACCTCACCCATATTGGTGGCGACGCCATGTCCCGGTATGACAATATCGGCTTTAAGGGCTTCGAAATTCTTCCAGCTTTCCAGCCATAATTTGGTGTCGGTATGTTCGAAGATCGGCAGCAGGCGTTGATGAAAACTCATATCCCCCGAGATCACCAGCTTTTGTGCTGGCAGCCAGGTGACAATATCGCCAGGGCTATGGGCTGGTCCCAGATTGCGCAGTTCGATGCGCGTGCCGCCCATTTCAATAATATGTTTGTCCTCAAAAACAATGTCCGGCATGGTGAGCTTTGTTTTGGCACCTTTTTCACGCATACGCTTTTTCATGCGATCCAGAATTTCCAGACCACGCTCTTCAAGTTCATGTGCGGCACCTTTGTGGGCAATGATTTTCGCCCCTTGCTCTTTCCAGTAATTTGAGCCGAGCGCCGCATGTCCCTGACCGTTTTCCAGCACCACATATTTGACCGTCTGTTTGGTGATCTTGCGAATTTCGTTGTGCAGAGCGCTGGCCAGATGGTAATTGTCACTCGCATTGACCACCAGAACGCCATCTGACGTGATGATGAAAGACAGATTATTATTGTGGCCACCATTTTCATAGGTGCCAGGGGCCGTTGCGCCAATCGCCGACCAGACATTTTTGGCGACTTTTACCGGCTTTGAATAAAGCGCTGTATCGGGCGCCTTGTCGCCTTGCTCAACGGGCAGGCCCGCTTTGCGCCATTCAAAAAAGCCACCGGCATAATTCCATACATTGGTATAGCCCATCTTCATCAAGGTTTGGGCGGCCAGCGGAGAACGCTGGTTGGTGCCGCAATAAACAATGATCGGGGTGTCTTTGGACTTAACGGCATCACCTATCCGAAATTCCAGCCATCCGCGCGGAATGATCTGGTTTTGAAACACCCCAATTGTGCCACCAATCAGCGTGACCTCGCGCCGGGTGCGCACATCGACAAGGGCAGTATCGGGATTGTTCTTGAGCAGTTTTTGCAAGTCCGCCATAGAAATATCGTGGCTGTTGTTTTTGGCCGATATCAGCAGGCTCTCGCTTGTGGGGATGGCTTTTTTTGCAAAAGCTGTGGTTTGGGCATCAGCCATAAAGCTGGCGAGATAACAGCCAAGAGTGAACACAAAAGCTCGGGCCAGATTCCAGTTGCATCGAGGCAATCCCATATTCGTCTCCTTTTCAAAGCGGACTTTTCAGCACAGAATACACGGCTGACCGGCATTAGCCAATTTTTGTTACTGCACTTGTTATACCAGCCGCCCTTAATATTGACCCATTGCATGGGATCATAGCGGTTCATATCCTGCGCCAGACCTATCTCTCAAACCAGGTCTTCGAAGACTAAGAAGTGGCTCGGGAAATCTGTGCAATGCATAAGACATGACGTAATGGCGGTTGGTCGTTCTCCGGGGCAAAAATACGGGATCGGGTCTGATAGAGATCTGTCCCAATGTATAGCCAGCGGCTATGGCGATTTGGCTGCAGACGGGTGAACCTCTTTGATCGGACAACGGTATTTCGCAACCCTTGTCTGATTTTCGAGTGTTTTGAGTATAGAAGTGGAATTCTGGTTTTGATTTCGCGTTCTGCCGTTTATCCGTTTGTCAGGTGGTTATAAAACAGCTCGGTTTCTGTCGTCATCTGCGTCAGTGTGAAATGTTTGGAAACGCGTTTTTTTAGGGCGGCGGCACGTCCTAGAAAAACTTGTGGCTGTTGCAGATAACCGATCATCTGTTTCAGCAGTTCCTCAGGTTCATCTGGTGCCACCAGTGGCATGTTCAGATCACCGACAAGTTCTTGTATGCTGCCAGTATTGGCAAGGATCATGGGAACGCCAGCAGCAGCAGCCTGTAGAGCGATCATCGGTATGGAGTTTTGTTTGGCTGGCAAGACAAGGCAGCCGCCTTTTAAAAAGGCCGTTTGGGGTTTGAGGGACGCATTAAAGAACACATTATGCGAGAGGCCGTAGCGATCCACTTGGGCGCGCACCTGTTTTTCCGTGGGGCCAGAGCCGACAAAAAGAGCGCCGGTAGAATAATCCTTTTTCAGGCGAGCCAGCACCTGCACCAGCGTTTCAATGCCGCTTTGCTCAATAAAGGGGCCGACATACAGAAAATCGGATGCCATATCGATGATCTGGCGAGGCGCAAAAGCTGTTTTGCAGAGCCCTTCATGGATGACGTGGGTGGGGCAGGGCGGCGTACCATTTTGTCGCGTATAGGCCTGCCTGTAATGCTCACTTTCAAAAATAATGCCATTGGTATGCTTCCAGTTTTGCTTTTCAGGAAACAGCAAGGGCCAGTTTGCGGGGGAGGCGGGGGTCATTGGTGCATTATGAGGACTGTACACAGACCAGCTATCGGCATTGAGCTGCCCCCTGTTTTTATGGTGCTGGCAGGCCAGTCTGCCTCCTTGCGCCCCATGGCCATGCGCAATTTGCGGACGCAATTTCCTGGCGATGTGAACAGCTTCAATATTGGCCTGCAGGGTTGAGGTCAGTCTGGTCGCTATATTTGTCAGGTTCGTCAAGAGGTGGGTCACGCCCAGTGCGCAGTTTTTTTCGGCTTTTTCAAGCAGGGGCGTAGAGAGCGAGCGGTTGCCGCTATCAATACAAATGAGACCAACTTCATGCCCGGCTTTCGCCTGAGCGCTCGCAAGGGCCGTGACATGGGCGACGATATCCCCGCCCTGACCGGCATGGGAGTGGAGAAAATGTAAGATACGCATAAAACTCTTTCACCTGATGAAACCGGCACTTGCAGGGAACGCGCATTGGCCGATTGGTCGAAATATCCTATATCAGGCAAAAGGGTTTTAGAAAAGCCGTTCGACAATTTTCAGGGTATCGCCGGGCTTGATCTGGTAGTGGTTGGGCACATAGGTGCGCACCAGCTTGCCACCAAGACGGCGGATGACCATGACTTTTTTCTGATTGGCGCGCGGCGCATAGCCGCCGGCAATGGCCACAGCCATTTCAACGGTCATGCCAAGCACAAAAGGATATTTCCCGGAATTACGCACTTCACCCAGAATATAGAAGGGGCGATGCGTGCTGATTTCCACGGTGACTTTGGGATCTCTGATATAAGAGCGGCGCAGTTTGCGAGCAACTTCGCGCTCCAGCGTGCGTGTGGTCATGCCGCGTGCGTGCACGGCACCAATCAGCGGCATGGAAACAAAGCCCCCGCCATCCACCCGGTAGAGCCGCGACAGATTGCTCTGCTCGAACACATCAATGCGCACGACATCTCCCGTATCGAGCTGATAACGCAGGCCGGTATTGGCATAGATATCGGCATAGGAGAAATGATCGCGTGAACGATCAGTCCACACCGTTGTATTGGCATGGGGGAAGCCCCGCATCTGTTTTGCTTTGACGGGGTGGCGGCTGCGATCAAAAAAGGGATCATAGGAAGGGTCAACCGCATGACGGGGGTCGCCAGCCATATATTTGGAAGCTGGCTGGGTCGCCTGATGTGAGGGGGCAATGCGGGAGGGTTTTAGCTTGCGATTAGAGGATTTGCATCCTGTAAGCAACAGTGTTGCGGCAAGTATTAATACGACGGTACGACTGGACATAACAACCTCAAGCTCAAAAAAACAAACTACACCTGTTCTTGTTTGTAGGGTTTTATGGTTAAGAAATGGTGTGTACCTGTGTTTATTTGCCACTCATTATTGTTAAGGGGGGTAAGCGTTTCGTTATTGTTAAGGGGGGTTAAGCGTTTCGTTACGCTAAGACGGCACTATGGCGATAATCGAAGAGCTTTTTAAGGAACACATCCATGGTGAATGGTGATCGCAATCCAATTGATGAAGGGGCGACAACACCGCCGCGAGGTCGACCAATGGTTTCACGGTTGGTTTTGTTTTCGGGCGCCACCGGTGTGCTGTTTTACGGGGTGTTGTCACTGGTGCAGCCGCAATATCGCTCTGTTGCGCAAATATATATTGAGCGAGGAGGGGAGGAGCCAGCAATTGTTGTTGCCAAAGAGCTCAAGGTCCTGCGCTCGCAACAATTCAAAAAGACCTTTATTGCCGATACCGACCTTGCGCGTGATGCCGAGTATAATGGCGTGCTGGCAAAAAAAGGCCCTTTGTCAAAAGTGGCGATGGATCTCGGGGTGATGACAAATCCGGCCAAGCTGTCGCTTGAAAACAGGATAGCTGGCGCTTTTGCGCAAAAGATTGCAATTTTCAAGGGGCGAGAGGCTGGCGTGATTATGATTGCGGTGCGCTCAAATGAGGCCGCCAAAGCGGCCCGGTTTGCCAATCAATATGCCAGCGTCTATCTGGATTTGGTCAAGGCCAGAAGCGCCGTCTTTAAATCAACTGAAAGGCGCGCAGGGCACCCTATAGCAGAGCGCCCTGTCGATGAGGCTGTGTTGGCGGGGCTAAAAAAGCAGGTTGGTCGTAAAACGCGCGATCTGCAGGCTTTGCGCAAGGACATGGTCGCTCACCCTTTTGTGCCATCTTCGCAGGGCGGGCTGGTCGTGACAGGCCAATCCAATCGCCTGCGATCAAATAGTCCCGAACCCAATAGCCCATTGTCAGCAAAACTGAAACTGGACAAGGAGCAGGTGTTTGAACTGACCAGCCAGTATATTCTGGCACGGGCTGATCGCAAGGAGGCCGAGCTGCGGGTCAGGCTGGTGACAGATATGCTGGAAACAGCGGGCGGGATTAACAGTTCGGCTCTGGTGCTCAATAAGGGTGCCATAGGCGATTTGCTGGCGAAGCGTGACCGGTTGGATAAGCGCATAAGTGCGCTGAGGGTCAAGCTGCTCCCGTCTCACCCCCAGCTCAAACGCCTCAATCGGGATCGGCTGGCCCTGCAAAATGAGGTCAGGCTGGAAACCAAAAATGTTGTTGCCCGGCTGCAAGCAGAGGCGCTGTTGGCAGCTGAGCGTGAAAAGACTTTTAAGGAAAGCCTCGATAATCTGAATAAGGGGGACGCGCCAAGGGAGGGCGCGTCAAGAGCTATTGAGCAAAGGATCGTTGAAAAAGATCCCCGAATTGCCAAGTTGGCCGTTTTGACAAGCGAGCTTGTGCGAAAGCAAAGACAATTGGCGGCGTTTCTGTTGCCGTCCGGTCCCTCGGGCAACTCTGATC
>JAKIUO010000183.1 GCA_021647535.1 Hyphomicrobiaceae bacterium | reverse complement strand
GAGAGCGGCGTAACAAATTCACGGACCTCCAATGTGACGGGATCAATGCGGCCGATTTTGTTGGCATAGAGTTTTGAGTACCAGATCTCGCCGGTCTGCGGGTGCACGTCGATGCCATAAGGGAAATTCAGTATCTTGCGGCCAAGGCCGGTGTACCAGTGATGCGACATCCATATATGAGCGTTTTGCTGGGGAAAAAAGGAGGCGATTTTGAGGATGGTGGGGAACAGCGCGTCGGTCAGCCAGCGGAAAAAGCCATTGCTTGGCAGATCAATCAGCGTGAAGGTTTTGCTTTGCGGATCAAAGCGCCCGACCTGATTGGAGGCGGGAATGGTGAACCAGAGGATGCCGTGCTTGTCGCGGCGGATGGTGTGCGGGTAGAGCGCGTCGCCGCCGACCTCATAGACCTTGAATTTTTTTGTGTGGATATTGAAGGAGATCAGTGTCGAGGATAGCGAGCCGGTGATCCAGAAGGTGCCTTCATCATCCTCGACCAGAGAATGCGGGCCGTGCTTGCCGGTAAAAATACCGATGGGCAGTTGCGCCCCGGAATAAAGCCCGCCTTGTGGCAAGTCGCTCTCCGGCATCTGGTGTTTAATGGTTTTGCCGGTCTTGCGGTCAAGCTCCCAGACCACATCATGGCCTTGATCAACCCCGTAAAGGTGACCGTCCGAACCTTCTTCAACATCATGGATGAAGGACAGGCCATCACCGACCTGCCATTCTTCAACTTGTGCGTGGGCAAGCTCCGTGTTGATGACCGGGGTTTGCCGATTGACCACCGGTTTGCCATCAAATCCCTTGGCCAGCACTTTTTTAAAGGCGTGCTTGTCATAGGGCGTGATGATGGAGAAATAACCCTCCATGCGTTTGATGGTTTCGCCCCATTCGTCTTCATCGCGCGGCTGGCGGGTCAATTCATTGCCCATTTGGTGGCAATAGTTACATTGGCTGATAAAGGTTTTCTGGCGCGCTTTTGTGTGCCATTTAAGCTTGATGGCATGGGCTGAAGCGCGCAGGCTATCAGAAACTTCTTCCTTTGTTTGCATGGGACGCAGGATGAGTTTCAAGGACGTGCGGCTATCGGGGGCAAGAGATATGGTTTTATTGAAATCGGTGAAATTAGGTGAGCGGACACGTATTTTATATTCGCCGATGAGATCGGTATTGAGTGTAAAGCGGCCAGCGACATCGCTGTACACGGTGATTTTGCGATTGCCAGTTTGGTTAAACAGGCTGATCATGGCGGCAGGCAGTTGTTGTTCATCTGGCGACACAACTATGCCCGATAAGCGGGCGGCATCAGCGGAGCCTGTGATCAATAGGGCTCCAGCCGTAAGCACAAAGAAATATGCAAAAGCAAGATGTCTCATTATTTTTCCAAACGCACACTAAATATACAAGCCGATTTTTTAACGTGACTTCATGGTTTTGTCACTAGAAACAAGGTGATGCAAATAGACGCACGTTGCGCGCCCGGTCGTTTGGCATTTGTTGCGGCGATATTTACAGATCTGGAAGGGGGTAAAACACACGACCATAAGTTGACTTTTAAATCAACTATTGCCCGTGTGCCGGGAGCTGTATAAGCTATACAGGGGCAATAACTAATTTTGCCAACCTTAAATATTATCAAGTTGACAGGCCATTTTAGAGAAGATAGCCGTCAAAAGGCGTGAACAATAAAAACACAACAGTTTACGCTTGCGGGAGACAAATCGAGAAGAGGGAAGATAAAATTGAGACTATTTATTATAGCTGTACTGTGTCTGGTTTTTTCAGTGCAGGCCAATGCCGCCAATTTGAAAAAAGGCGCCAAAATGAACAAGACCTGTGCGCTTTGCCACGGGGCCTGGGGGCAGGGGACAACTGGTGCCAAATCGCCACGTATTGCCGGTATGACCAGAGGGTTTTTGGTGCGCATTCTCAGTGAATATCGTTCCAAAAAACGTAAGAATGCCGGTATGGTCCTGACCTCGGGCATCCATAGAATGTCCGACAAGAATATTGACGATGTTTCGACCTATCTGGCGGGCATCGACTTGCGGGGTGACCCGCGTTTTGACGTTGACCATGCCAAGGGTGACAAGGCCAAGGGGCGCAAAATATTCATGTCGGAATGCAAGGGCTGTCACAAAAAGACGGGCTATGGCAAACCGAAAAAAGGCATTCCGGCTCTGGCGGGCCAGCAAACGGCTTATATCATTCGCACAATCGAGCGCTTCAAAGCGCGCAAGCGGATACATGATGATGACCCCGAAGATGACCTGTTTGATGAAATGTTTCCCAAAAAACAGGACATGATGGACCTCACCGCCTTTTTGTCGACCCTTGATGATATCAAGGAACAAAGGGTGGCGACCTTGCCCGATGGCAGCCAAATTCTTGGCAAAAGAAAAGCCAAAACCAAAGTCAAAGCGGCGGTCAAAGCAACCAAGGTTGCCAAAGCGCCAACCGAGGAGGATGTGCCGGGAGCCAGTGTCAACGAAATCACTCAGACCGTTGCCAAAATGCAGCTTGAGGTTGGTATCACCAAAGAAGACGCCATTACGGCCATGCGGTCCCGAGCTGTGGAACTCAATATGAAACTGGTCGGCGAGCAGCATGTCTCCAAAGCCCTCAAGGACCGTGGTGAGAAAGCGCCTTATTTGGCGATATTCCAGTTTTGCAACCTGTCAGATGCCAAAACCATTATCACCAATAATCCGCTCTATGCGGCCTATATGCCTTGCCGTGTGGCCATGGTGGAAGATCCCGAAGGCCGGATCTGGCTGATGATGCTCAATCTGGATATTCTGGTCGATAACACAATGGTCTCGAAAAAAGTTGTCGAGACGGTGATCAACGTCAATCAGAAAATGCTGGAAATCATGGTCGCCGGTGCCAATGGTGCCTTCTAGTGTTTTGACCCAAACCTGCTTCCAATCATATTGGAAGCAGGTTTGGGAAAGTTGAAACGACACTGTTCGGTTTGCGGGAGCTCGATAAAATGAAACCAATCGAGCTCCCCCCAATCGAGCTTCCTAAAGGACCGCCACCGGCCTTTATCTATACGCCGCCGCGTGAGCCTTTCCTCGACATTATTCATCGCGACGACGAGGTCTTGCTGCTCAACAAGCCAAGCGGGCTGCTGAGCGTGCCGGGCAAGAGTGAGGCGCATAAGGACTGCCTTGAGCTGCGGGCCAAGAGCCGTTTTCCCTCTGCAAAGCCGGTGCATCGCCTCGATATGGATACTTCCGGCCTGCTTTTGATGGGGCTGAGAGAGGCGGCGCACCGTTATCTGTCCATCGGTTTTGAACGACGACTGGTGCAAAAAACCTATATTGCGCTGGTTTATGGGCATGTAGGGGATGATGAGGGGCTGGTGGATCAACCGTTGATCTGCGACTGGCCCAATCGTCCACGCCAGATGATTTGCCCTGAGCGTGGCAAAGCTTCACAAACAAAGTGGCAGGTCAGGGGCTTTGAGGGGGAGCACACGCGGCTCGAACTGACACCGTTGACCGGGCGCTCTCATCAGCTGCGTGTTCATATGGCCAGCATCGGGCATCCTATTCTGGGAGATAAAATTTACGCCCATGATAAAGCCAAAGTGGCTGCCCCGCGCCTTTGTCTACACGCGGAAACCTTGAGCTTTCGTCATCCAAAGGAGGGGGGGCGCGTCGAATTTGCAGCGCCGTGTCCGTTTTGAGGTGCGCTCGCCGCCCCCTCTTCTCTCTGCGAGGCTTGGCCGCTTGCGCAGCGGGTACCCCTTGGCGCCCCATTTGGGGGGGCTTTTTCAGTGTCGTTCGTGCGCAGGTGGGGATCAGACGGCCTTGGTTTGGTGAGGTCGTTCGCCTTTAATCACTGATGTTACGCACCCAATTTTTGGGCCGGTCTTGAAAAAGAGCCTTCGGCGACGCTTATGCCGCGGGCATTCAGGGACTAGTCCCTAAAAACGCAACAATTGGGATTGCACAAGGGTCTCGACCCTTTGCCGCTTTCGCGCGTAGCGAACCGCCGGAGGCCTTCTTTTCTTCTTTTGCGTAACATCAGTTAATCAAACAGAGCGTCAATATCGTCCTGATTGGCGACACCGGCATCTGAAACGAGCGAGGGACCATTGAGCAGGTGAGAGCCGCTGCCGTCATCGACGATGGCGTCGGGTTCAAACCCTTTGAAGCTGTCAATACCGCCCCAGATTTCCATCATCTGATCAACGCGCTGTTCGATAAAGCCAAAGGCTTTGACGACCTTGCTGATGCGCTGGCCAGTCAAATCCTGAAAATTGCAGGCTTCAAAGACTTTGACAACCTGTTCTTGAATATCGGCCGCCATATCCTTTTGATTATCGGTTGTAAGGGTGGCCAGAAGGTCTGATATATTCTCATCAATATGCTCAACCGAGGTCAAAATTGATTCTGTAGCCTGCTCAGTGCCCGAAACAATAGCGCCCAGCTCATCACTCATGCGATTCATGTCGGGGCTTTTTTCGCCTGACAAATGAAGGGCGGCGATCTCATATTTGGTCTGGTCAATGGCTTTTTGGATGATGGTCAGCTCGGCCTTTATTTTGGCAGCTTCGGCCATGTCGGCGCGAAAATCATCCATAATCTGCGTGGGGATTTCGGTTGGCACAGCATTATCGGCGAGTAGCTCCTTGATTTCGCCAATGGCACTCATCAGCTGATTATGCTGCTCTGGATCTGTAGCAATCATATTGTCATTCTGGCCAGCACCAAGCTTTTGTTCGATTTTGAATATTTTTCGTGACATGTATGATTCCCTGGACTGGATCCATAAAAAATATGAATGCAAAAATTCTGTTACCCTTTTTTATTAACATTAAGAGTCCTAATAATCGGTTCATATTCACCAGTTGAGTCAGTTCTGTTTTGACCTTGCGAAATTAGTCGCTATGAAAAAGGACGTACTCGTGCGTAGACCAAATAATGAAGTTGTAACGCCAATACAAGAACGCTCAATGAGCAAAAGGGAATAGTCCGATGGGAATGATACAAGAGTTTAAAGAATTTGCCCTCAAGGGAAACATGGTCGATATGGCTGTTGGTATCATTATCGGCGGCGCATTTGGCACCATCGTGAAATCGCTGGTTGGCGATGTTATGATGCCAGCGATTGGTTTTCTGTCTGGCGGACTGGATTTTGGTGATTCCGCTTTTTCATTGAGCAAACTGGAAAATGTCAGCGTTAAAGCAATCGAAGCGGCAAAATCTGGCGATGTGCTGGTTAAATATGGCTCGTTCCTCAACGCCATGATCGCCTTTATAATCGTTGCTTTTGTTCTCTTTATGCTGATTAAAGCCATGAACAAGGCCAAAGAAACTATGGCCAAAGAGGAAGCTGCCAAGGAAGAAGAAGTCAGCGAGCCGCCCGCACAAGAAAAATTGCTGGTCGAAATACGCGACCTGCTGAAAAAATAGCTTGACCAAACAAGCGACCCTTCATTGCGAAGGGGCAGCAAAAATTTGACAAACAAAAAAGGGTGCCTGGTTCGGGGCACCCTTTTTCGTAAAGTAAGGAGTAGAAGTTTGTGGTTGAATGTCACTATGGCGAAGTTTGTGGCAGCAATTGGACACATTTCAGTTTTTCATTCG
>JAKIUO010000182.1 GCA_021647535.1 Hyphomicrobiaceae bacterium | reverse complement strand
TCTTTTCTTTCTTGTCGTAAAGTAAAAAAGAAGGGGGGTTGGGGGGAAAGCTTTCCCCAAATGGGCCAAAGCAACAGTTTAGGCTGGGTGCGATAGCCCATTTGCGCAGCAAGTCTGTCTTTACATTGTCGCTGATAGGCAGATCATCTGGTTCACCCTTCGCCCCCGGCCCTGAAAAAATACGCTATACTTACCGGTGGGACTTGGCGGAGGCACCGGAGGGGCGATCGAAGCGCCGCAGCTGTTCGACCATTTTCGACAAACGGCCATGAATGCGCATAGAAAAATGTTCGGCGATCGGCGGAAATTGCTGCATCATGCGATGGATGAGTTCGCGGCGCAATTCCAGCACTTCCATTTCTTCACTGGCGATACAGGTCGAGGAAAAAGTAAATTCCACCAGCATGGCAAGCTCGCCAACCATGGCACCAGGGCCAACCATATGGATACGGCGCTGGTCGCCAGATCCCTCGATAATTTCGGCAGATCCAGACAAAACCACATAAGCGGCATGTCCCAGCTGGCCATCATTCATCAGCCGTTCACCGCGCTGAAAGGCCAAGCGTTCGGAGCTGAATACCAGCATTGACAGATCTTCATGATCCATACCGCCAAATATTGGCAGTTTTTTCAAAATGGCGACGTGTCTATCGTGATACATGGCAATAGTCCTGCGAAGTGAGTTTTTTGGATGAATTAATCGTACTGGCGAAACGCAAACACGCGCACCGTAAAAACAATTCAACATATACGATACAGGAGGTAAGCACTGCGGATAAAAAACATCCGCATTGCAATAACACAAAATATTGCAATGATATAACGGCCTATGATTTGGTAGGCTGGCCCCAATCAAACAGATTCGTGGGCCCTTTGTCCAGCAAAGAAAGGTTAACGGCCCATTTCCAGCCCGACAAATTAGGGAACCAGCTTGTAGCCGCCTGCCTCAGTCACCAGTAATTCGGCATTTGAAGGGTCACTCTCGATTTTTTGTCGCAGGCGATAAATATGAGTTTCCAACGTGTGCGTGGTGACCCCGGCATTATAACCCCAGACTTCGTGCAGCAATATTTCACGGGTAACAACCTTGTGATCAGCGCGGTAAAGATATTTCAAAATCGAGGTTTCTTTTTCAGTCAGCCTGACTTTGCCACCGCCCTCCTCTTCTTCCAGCAGTTTTTGCGCCGGACGAAAGGTAAAGCGACCAATGGCAAAGACGGCATCCTCACTTTGTTCATGCTGGCGCAATTGCGCTCTGATGCGGGCCAGAAGCGCGCCAAACCGAAAGGGTTTGGTGACATAATCGCTGGCCCCTGATTGCAGGCCCAGAATTTCATCGGCCTCGCTGTCATGACCCGTCAGCATAATGATCGGCCCCTTATACCCATCCGTGCGCATGATTTTGCAGACTTCGCGCCCATCCATGTCAGGCAGGCCGACATCAAGCAGCACCAGATCGACATGATTGTCTTTCATCATCTTGACCGCCGCGACCGCGCTATTTGCATCAATAGTGCCAAATTCATTATGCATATCAAGTTGTTCTATCAAAGTGCTGCGCAGATCTTCATCGTCATCAACAACAAGAATAGTTCGCTTCGTGCTCATCAAATACCTCGTTTGAGAATTGTTGACTTTAGGTCATAACGTAAGTGATTTATGTCAAAGCATACATGATCGCGCAAGGAAATGGCAGCAAATGACAAATGTTTGTGAATGAAAGTGAAAACCTCTATGCAGAACTTCATTTTATATCCCCGCCCGCAAAGCCAGACCGAAGGCAGGCTTGTCACAGCCAGGCGCGCCTATAACTGCCAACTGGGTCGTGCGGGTCGCCGCCCGTTTAAAAGAGAGGGAGATGGGGCCACACCGATAGGCAGCTGGCGCACGCTTTACGTACTCTATCGCGGCGACCGGCTGGCCCGGCCTCACACCCGTTTGCCGATAAAAATGATCAACACGCAAGATGGCTGGTGCGATGAGCCGCTCGACCGCAATTATAATCGCCCGGTACAGCTGCCCTATACAAATAGTGCTGAGAACCTCTGGCGCGACGATCATGCTTATGATCTCATTGTTGTGCTTGATTACAATTTATCGCGGCGCTCTCTTAACAAAGGCAGTGCCATTTTCATGCATCTGGCCCATGATGATCAGCGCCCGACAGCTGGATGTCTGGCCTTTGAGCAGCATGATTTACGACAGATTTTACAACAAATGGAGCCCGGCTCTGTTGTAAATATTCCCTGATCGTTTTGCCACCGATCTGCTAGGGAGCAGATTGCGAGTGGTCCCAACTGGCTCTAACGAGCCAGCTGCCAATCCTTGATGAAGTCCATCGGGTAGACCAGCATGACCACATTGAGAATAAGATTGTCGCGAATGAAATAGCCGACAATCACCTCAAGGGCAATCACCACAAAGATCGATACCCATATGGGCACGCGCCATGCCATTAAAAATCCAAGGACCATAAACAGTAAATCGCTGGTCGAATTGAGGACACTATCGCCAAAATAATCAAGAGCAATCGTCGCTTCACGATAACGGTTGATGATGAAATCACTATTTTCGAAAATTTCCCAGGAGGCTTCCATCAGCAAAGCGATATTTAGACGAGCCCCAAAGGAGAGCGAGCCAAGCAGCCAGGCCAGCACGCCATAAAACAAAATGCCATGGATGAAATGAGAGGGCGTATACCAATCAGTAAAATGTTGCGAATTTTCCGCACTGACAATGCCGCCATCCCAAAGATTGACATAGCCGCATTTGCATATAGGCTCCTGCCCCATCCAGAATAAAGTGAGTGCCGTTGCAGCAATTATAGCCAATCCGCTAACAAAAAAGGCGGCTCCCCTGAGCATAGGACTTTGAAACATAAAGAGTTCTTCTTACTTTGTGAACAACAGATAAATTACTTGTGATTATGCTAACTCAAACCAACCAAAAATACACTATTTTCCATTCATTATTTTTATTTATATACTCAAAAGACTAGAAGATCAGACAAAGTTTGCGAAAAACCGTTGTCCGATCAACGAGGTTCACCCGTCAGCAGCCAAATTGCCATAGCCGCTGGCTATACCTAAAACACCCATCAGCAGCCCTATCATTAGCCTGAATTAATCCATGCGCACGGCAATGCCAGCCTCATGCATATATTGCTTGGTTTCACCGATGGAAAAGGTGCCGAAATGGAAGATTGAGGCGGCCAGAACGGCGCTGGCGTGACCATCGCGCACCCCTTCGACCATGTGTTCGAGCGTGCCAACGCCCCCAGATGCGATCACCGGCACCGAAGCGGCATCGGCGATGGCGCGCGTCAGCTCAATATTGAAGCCTGATTTGGTGCCATCTTTATCCATGCTGGTAACCAGCAACTCGCCCGCCCCCAGCGACACCACTTCCTTAGCAAAATCCAGCGCATTGATGCCGGTTGGCTTGCGCCCGCCATGCGTAAATATATCCCAGCGTTTGGGTTCTCCATCCTTGCTGACCTGCTTGGCGTCAATGGAGATGACAATGCACTGATTACCAAATTTTTCCGCCGCTCGCCTGACCAGATCGCGATCATTGACGGCAGCGGTGTTGATGGCCACCTTGTCGGCCCCTGCTTCCAGCAGCTTGCGCACGTCTTCTACCCGGCGCACCCCGCCGCCAACCGTCAGCGGCATAAAGCAATGTTCGGCGGTTTTCGAGACGACATCATATATGGTGTCGCGATTATCGCTAGAAGCGGTGATATCAAGAAAAGTCAGTTCGTCAGCCCCGGCAGCGTCATAGGCCTTGGCGCTTTCAACAGGGTCGCCCGCATCAATCAGGTCAACAAAATTGACGCCCTTGACGACGCGCCCGTCTTTGACATCAAGACAGGGAATGACCCTCGTTTTCAACATTTTTCAGCTCCCGCTTCTGCGCTCTACAATGCTTCATAGCAATAGCCAACGGGGCGAGAATTGTAAATGCCATGGTCGTGAGCGCAAAAACACAATTCCCCATAAAGTCGCATCCTCGCTGCGCAAGCGGGTTGCCACGCTTTCCAAGTTTGCACGACCGCTTCGCTATTTGAGCGCTCTCCCATTTGAGAGGAGACCTCCCAAACCCACCCTTTTTTAAATTTCAAAAAGAAGGGGGTTTGGGGGAAAACCTTCCCCCAACTGGGTGTGGGACTGGTCCCACTTGCGCAGCAAACTACGGGCAAGGATTGGAATGAACCAGATGAACCTGCTCGATCTCTTTTAGAACCTCTTCACCAAGCGGCACGTCAACAGAGGCGATATTGCTTTTCAACTGCTCCATGCTGGTGGCGCCGATAATGTTGGAAGTGACAAAAGGCCGGGTCGTGACGAATTGCAGGGCCATTTGCGCTGGATCGAGCTCAAAGCGCGCCGCAATCTCCAGATATTTTTCCATCGCCACATCAGCTCCCGGCGTTTCATAGCGCTCAAGGCGGGCGAACAGCTGCTTGCGCGAGCCCTTGGGCAGCGCGCCGTTTTGATATTTTCCGGTAAGATAGCCCTGTGCCAATGGCGAATAAGCCAGCAGGCCAACCCCTTCATAATGGGTGATTTCGGAGAGACCGGTTTCAAAGCTCCGGTTCAATAGGTTATAGGCGTTTTGCACGCTGACCACACGCGGTACCTCGAACATCTTCGCAGTTTTCAGGCAGCTCATAACGCCAAACGGCGTCTCATTCGATAGCCCGACATGGCGGATTTTGCCCTCAACCACCAGCTCTTGCATGGTCTGCAAGATCGTCACCATATCATGGGTGTCGCCCTCTCCTGGTTCAAAACCAAGCCCGCCAAAAGTCCGCATGGGACGGTCCGGCCAATGCACTTGATAAAGGTCGATAAAATCGGTCTGCAAACGCAAAAGCGAGCCCTCGATGGCTTCACGGATCTGCGCTGGGCTGACCTCACAGCCGCCGCCGTCTTTGCGAAACCAATTCATCAAGGTGCGTCCACAGATCTTGCTGGCCAGCACGATTTGTTCGCGATTGGCACGCGCTTTCATCCATGTGCCGATGATTTTTTCTGTGCGGCCCTGCGTATCAGCCTTCGGGGGAATGGGATAAAGCTCCGCCGTATCAAAAAAATTAACGCCCTGATCGAGCGCATAATCCATCTGCTCATGACCTTCGCGTTCGCTATTCTGCTCTCCCCAGGTCATGGTACCAAGGCACAGTTTCGAGACCCTCAAATCGCTGTGTCCGAGTTGTCGTTTTTCCATAGAATTCCTCGCTATGCTCCTCGCTGTTTCACAAATGTCTCTTAAAGTGAACGAATTTGCGCCACAAGACCCTTGTATATAAGTGTTACCGGACAAAATTACATGTATAATTAATCCGTATTCAACACTCATGATTGGTAAAATGGCAAATATACTCTCCATATCCTCACAGGTCGTTCACGGTTTTGTCGGCAATCAGGTCACGCAATTCGCCTTGCAGCGCCAGGGCCATAATGTCTGGTGCCTGCCGACCGTGCTCTTATCCAACCATCCCGGTCACAAAATATTCGGTGGGGCGCGTGTCAACGCCACCCGGCAACTGCGCCCGGTACTGGAAAGCCTTGAATTTTCTGGACATCTTAAAAATATTGACGCGGTGATCACCGGCTATCTGCCCGGCAA
>JAKIUO010000181.1 GCA_021647535.1 Hyphomicrobiaceae bacterium | reverse complement strand
AGTCCGGCGGCAACAGATGCCATGCCAAAGCGCCGCTCAGCCAGTGCCGATGTCAGCCGAATGGCCCCACCAGCTTTGAGCATATCAAGCGACACGGCAGCGCACAGCCAGATAGCCGTGTTAATCGGGTCATCCCCGCCCATGCCAGCCCCGGTCAGTGCATTAAAGCCAGCTGAGGCCGTCCACGCGCCAGCGGCGGCAATGGTAAAGGGCGCACGCTTGATGATGGTTTTGAGTTTATTTCGTTTCGTCATTGTCACCTCCTGTATTTTGGTGTGTTGGTTGGTTCGGGCATAAAAAAACCCCGTCAGCTGACCGTGATCAGTTGACGGGGTTTCTCTTTGATAGAGCCCTTTGGGGTGGAGCCGCTTTCGCGGCTCCGGGCGCTTGCTATCGTCGGGTCAGATAGGTCCATATCTTGTCGCCAGTGATAAGCACCTGGGCAAGGATGGCACCAATCACAGCACCGGCAATAGTAGCACTCACAAGAAAAATGATCATTTGCATATCATTGGTCTCCAGGTGAAGCCCACCAGCAAAGATTGCCAGCGGTCCAAACTCCACCCCAAAGGGCTCTGTTTTTTAAGATGCCCAGGGAGGTGAACGCCAGCCTTTCGGCGGGCGCTCGTGGTGTCTAATCAAGCATTGGTCCGTGGTAGCCGTTAAGCTTGCTTGCAATCTTGAGTTGTTCGGCCTCGCTCCACTGCCCGTCATCCAGCATGGATAGGGCAGTTTCAAATGTGTCGTTCAACCAGTGGTCGTTCTCTACATCGCCGTACAGTTTCAAGATGCGGTCCGTTGCTTCATACAGTTCCATCATATCGGTCTCCTTTCGGGAGGGTTTGAGTTGACGTTCACCTCGCTGGACATCTTCAAGAAGCCTTCGGGACCCCCCGGTGCTCTTCTTAAGTTCCGGGTTCGCTCAGGGCCTCCGCTGTGGTCTATGGCATCCTGTGTCTGGGCTCTCCCGTCGCCCTGTTTATGATTTTAATATACGAACTTTATTCGCAATTGTCAACAATAAAACGAACTTTTTTCGCATTTATTTGAACTTTTTTCGCTTTATTTTTTTATTTAGTTGTGTCAGCATGGTTCCATGACAAAAAATCATCCAAAACCCATGAGCCCAGAAGAGCTGGCCAATGTTATGAGCCAGCTTGAGCTTGATCAGCTTGATATTGCTGCGATTGGGTGTACTTCGAACCGTGCTATTCAGCTTTGGGAAGTGGCTGGAATGGTAAAAAATGGGTGGGCAGTCGTAGCGTTGCGATTGCTCGCCAACCATCCAGAATTATTGCCCGAAGCCTGGGCAAATGCTGGCCTGCCCGATGGCCGCAAAGCCGCACGGCGTGGGCGTCCTAAAAAGCAGGTGGGGGAATGACATTTTCGTTTGATACGCTTGAATACGCTGAAAAGTTGATTGATGCTGGTGTGGATGAAAAACACGCCAAGGCGCAGGCGCACGCCTTGCGCGATGCTATTTCAGAAAATGTCGCCACCAAGCATGATCTGGAAATGCTCGAAAAGAACCTCATCATAAAAATCGGCGCCATGCTGGTAGGTGTTGTCGGTATTCTGGCAATTCTTATAAAAGTGCTGTGAAGAAAGGGTGTGGAATGAGGGTCTGGGATATAGGCAAAATTTGCCGTTTAATGGGCAATGTAAGCGCTACTAGGCATCTTTGACCCGTATTTTGATAAAAAACAACAAAAACTCAAAAAACTTGCACAAAGCGCATTTTGGGGGTTTACAGCTAACCCTGTTTCTGATATAAGCTGTGGCATAATCGCAAGAGGTGGGTCAGATAAAGGCTCATATAATCACCCGGTCGCTGTTCAGCTGCCGGGTTTTTTGTTGTCTTGCGGTTGAAAAGACCGGAACCGGGACACGATCAGGCGTCATCGAACGCATTGTCGAAAACGACACAGAGCCCAAAGCCCAGCGTTTTTTCACAAACAGACGTTTTCAAAAATATAGGGTCACTTTTTTATGGCAACGATCAGCTTCAAATGGACCGGCGATGGCGTCGCCCGCATGAACACGGCGCTGGAAGCGATCGAGGGGCCAAGACGGCGCAAGGCTTTTCGGCGGGCCTTGAATCATACGGGCAACAAAACTTTTACCCAGGTCAAACGAGCCGTGTCAAAGCAGATGAACGTCAAGCAAAGGCTGGTCGTTCAGCGGCTGAAGAAATGGCCAGCCCATGGCGGTGGCATGAGCTTTGCCATCACCTCCAGCGGCAAAGCCTTCACGCTGAAAGATGTAAATGGCACAAAAGTGTCGAAGAAGCGTGGTGTTACAGCCAGCCCATGGGGCAACCGCAAGACCTTCTCCCATGCCTTTGCAATCAAGCGCTGGGATGGCAACATCTTCCAACGCAAAGGCAAGTCACGCTTTCCTATCTTCAAGTTGCTCGGACCAAACATCAACAAGCAACTCGTCAAGGACGAGAGCGCCGCAGCCTTCCAGCGTGTCGTCGCCACCGAGCTGCCGCTCCGCCTAGAGCATGAGATCAAAGTCATAACCAATGGTGTGCTGAGCTGAAAGCCAAGGGGCGCGGGTCCTTCCCCCCTATACCTCCTCCTGGCGGGCGCTAGTAACCCCGAGATTTACGCGGTTTTTGGATTGAAAAAAGCTCGTTTCGCTTTCGCAAAGCGCATGTTTGCGCGGTTTTTTGAGGTGAGAAATGACGGATAAAGACGCCGCCACATTTCGTGAAGAAATTTCGACGAAAACGCTGGCGAAACTGTGTGGGATCAGCGCTCGCAGGGTGCAGCAGTTGGCGGGGGAGGGTGTCTTTCAAAAGACAGGCCATGGCAAATATCGGCTGGAAAATGCTGGCGGCGCGTACAAGGATTATTGCGTCAAAAGCGAAATGGGCCGGCGGTTGAGCGCAGAAAGCGCAAAAGAGCAGTATGACATTGAACGCGCACGAAAACTCATGCTGCAGAACGACAAAGAAGAGGCGTTGCTGGTATCGACGCCAGATGCGACAGCGGCCATTGATTACATATTTGGCGAGGTCTTGTCCTCGCTTGCAGGCATAGCGCCAAGGTTGAGTGATGACGTTGCAGAACGACGAAAAATCGAAGGGGTCGTCAACGACATCTTCGGGCAATTGTCGCAAAAACTCGCCGAAGCTGGCTCTGCTTTACAAGAGGGCCGCGATCCTCTTGAAGCCGGTAAAGCAGACAACAGCTGACGAATGGGCGCGCAATAACCGCTTTTACAAGCCCTCAAGCGGCTTTCCGGGACCACGCGATCCGTCACTGACGCGCTACATGATTGCGTTTGGACGCTCATTCGATGTGGCCGACCAGATCGAGACCTATGGAGCGACCTACAGCCGCTCGATCATGGTGACCAGCTCGCAGAGCGGCAAGACCGAGGTTATTCTTGATGTCATCGGTCGCAATATGGACCAGCGTCCAGCACCCATCATGTATCTGGGGCCGACCCGTGTGTTTGTGGAAAATGAAATTGAGCCTCGGCTCATGGAAATGATCAATGATGCGCCACGCCTGAAAGAACGTCTCAACAAAAAGGGCAATAAGAAAACCCGTAAGTTGATTGGCGGTGTGCCTGTCGCCCTGGCATGGGCCGGATCTCCGGCGCAGGTCGCCGGTATGGCCGCGCAATTGGCACTGATTGATGAGCTTGACCGCATGGCTGCGTCGATCAAGGGGGAAGGGGATCCGTTGGCGTTGATCGAAGCGCGTGGCACATCATATCGCGATGCGATGAACGGCGCGATCTCCACCCCGCTGCTCGGCACGGTTGACATTGAGGTGGATCCCGTATCCGGTCTGGAGCTTTGGATGAAAATGGAGCCTGAAGACATTGAAAGCCCGATCTGGCGTCAATTTCAGTCCGGAACTATGCACCATTGGTCGTGGCCATGCCCGGAATGCAATGAATATTTTGTGCCGCGATTCAAGCAGCTGCATATTCTGGATGAATGGAATCCGGCGCAGGCCAAGGGCAAGGCGCACATGAGCTGCCCACGGTGCGGCGGCGTCATTGAGGAGCACCACAAAAAAGAGATGAACGAACGAGGTGTCTATGTCGCGCCTGGACAAAATGTGGACGAAAACGGCACTGTCACCGGCACACCGCCAGAAACAACAACCCTATCTTTCTGGGTATCTGGCCTATGCACACCATTCCGGTCATTCGGCGATCGCGCCGCGCAATATGTCGCCGCCAAACAGTCTGGCGAACAGGAAAAACTGAAAGGCGTCATCAACACAGGATTCGGTGAGCTGTTCGCGCCAGGTGGCGGAGATGTGCCGGAATGGCAGGAAGTGGCTGACCTGAAACGGGGCTATAAAATGCTGGAGCTGCCCAAAGGGGTGCGCATTTTGACGATGACGGTGGATGTGCAAAAGCGCCGACTGATCTATGTTATTCGCGGCTGGGGACATCGCGCCACCAGTTGGCTGATTGATGCCGGTGAACTGCATGGCTCAACCACCCATGAAGAGGTCTGGGGGGATCTGGCCAGCCTGTTGCAGCGCCCAATTCGCGGCATGGTCATAAAGCGCGCCTTTATTGACAGCGGCTATCGCCCTGGCAAGCCCTATATGGTGCCGGTTAACAAGGTCTATGAGTTTTGCCGCCGGTTCCCGCGTCTGGCTTATCCAACCAAGGGCCGCGCCACCATGGACAAGCCATTGTTTGTCAGCAAGCACGATGTCAACTCAAAGGGCAAAATCAAGCGCTATGGCCTCGACCTGGTGATGCTCAATACGGATCACGGCAAGAGCTGGGTGCATGAGCGCATCCGCTGGCCCGATGATCAGCCCGGCTCAGGGCTGTTGCCTGCCGATATATCGAATGATTATTGCAAGCAGATCGTCGCCGAAGCGCGCATTCGCCGCCCCAATGGTGCACCGCAATGGATCGCGCGCTCCAAAGAGAACCATTTTTTGGACTGTGAGGCCATGCAGGCCGGAATGGCGCATATGCTCAATATGCACCTGATCGGCCCGCTTGATGAAGATCGGGATACGAAGCCAAAGCGCCGCCCAAAGCACTCTGGCAGGTCAAAAAACCCAAAAAATCAAAACCCGGACACGAAACGAAAACAGGGCCATAAAACCCAAAAGCCCGGACCAATGGGTAAACCCGGCGACGCAAATGCTCGCCTCAGCGCCAAAGAACAGCGCCGCCAGCGTCTCGATGCTCTGGCCGCCCGCATGTACAAATAGATAGGACGATAAATTGACCCCATGTCACCAACTGGCTCGCGACCTCAAGGCCGCGATCGACGCCCGCATGCTCGGCAAACAGGTGCAGTCTGTCGGCCACAAGGGGCGCTCAATGTCCTATTCCGACCAGCCTTTGCCTGCGCTCATTGCCTATTACAACCAGACCCGGCAGAACTGTTCTGATGCGATGAGCGACCCGGAACTGATCGAAATCAGACCGCTCGACCAGCCGACCACACGTCGTGGCCGTCCAGCCCGGTTCACAGGGCGGGGGTATGTTTGATGGAAATGACCACACAAAACAGCTCTGGCGCCGTTGTGCCGCCAGCCGTTATCGCCAAAGCGGCCAAGCCGCGCATTCGTGTCAAGGCCACTAGTCGCGCCGCTGCTATGTCTATAGGCACACACAATTCTTATACCGGCGCATCCGAGGTCAATTCAAACCTCGCCCTGTGGCGTCCACCGCTGAAAAGCGCTGATGCCGATATCCGTTTTGATTCTGGCAAGGTTCGCGCCAG